>CAXHBZ010000065.1:0-6142 GCA_964015215.1 uncultured Candidatus Poseidoniales archaeon
ATCCAGAGTTTTCGAGACGTATTAGTAGAACGTACCACAGACCGAGTCCAATAATCAGCCACGCTGGAAGTATATTTGAGTAAAGTCCGAATGCTAGGATTAGAATCCAAAAGACAGGTATCTCACCACCTTTGGAGACCTCTTCTTCCGCTCGCATGGCCATGACACTACTGCTCTCCTATTCAACCTGCGTCCCATAAAAACACACATTACACTCTACCTTCCCGTGCATTCATGCCTGACATGCCAGACTCCGAGCCCTCACCCAGAAAGCGTGTCAGGGATATTGACTCACTTCGGAGAGAGAGGGACAGTATAATCAGGATTCTATCACAGGCAAATCTCAGTGAACTGAAGTCAGAGTTACACAAATTAGATTCGACAATTTCCGACTTAGAGACGACTCTCATTGGTGCCCAATCTAACTAGGATCTGATGAAAGGGGTTATTTTCTCGCTCTGCATACCCTCCATGGCTCCACCTGCTTTGTCGGATTTACAGATAAGTGAGAGGAATCTATGTAGTGGCATTCCCTGATCCCAATCTAAGAACTCCTTACCGTTCCTGGTCAGCGGAAGAGATGGAATACTTCTGGATATATGGCGAAGCTTTCCGCTCAGCCCCGATACTTCTACCTTCATTATTCTCCAGCTATCCCCCCGTACTCCCTTCAATCGGTAAGCATAGAGTGGAAGTAGGCCACATCTCTCCCCTGTTTCTTTGAGTGATTTGAACTGATCATATGTTCTTCCAGAAAGGTAAAGTCGGGGCTTTTTTGATGACTTTACTTCTATCGGGAAGCATATGTCGCCCCTCAGCGCAAGTAAGTCACCAGTACCCTCTGATCCACTTCCGGGGGCTCTAACCACGAGAAATGGCCGGTTGGTGACTCTCATTGCGAGTGATCTCTCAGTCTCCGAGCACGACCTAGTTACAGCCCTGACTCCCTTAATCTCTCCAGCAAGTACAGATCTCAGCTCCCTTTCATACTGGCTCCCTATGCTTCCCATGATACTTTTGGATTCTCAGGGTTAATGAGAACATTGGTCACTCGTCACTGAATCTTGCCTTTTCTGAAATCTCTGGTCCTGTCCACACCGGGAAACTGATCTTCACTTTCTCGGTACACAGTCTTCATGTTGTTCAAGAAATTAACCTCATCTGTGACAATAAGGACCATCTTGACACCCGGGTCTTCTTCCCTGTCCATCCAATCCAATATAATCTCCATAGTCATCCTTGCTCCTTCCCGATGAGGGTACGCGAAGACATCCATTCCCAAGGGAGGTGTCACTACTGTTTCCCTTGGCTCAATCTTCGAAATTTCATCAAACATGGCATTGTAGGAATTGACGAGTAGCTCTCTTCTGAAGTTATCCTGATTCGGCCTCCTACAGTCAGGTCCAACAACATGAACTAGATTCTCTGCAGGAAGATTGTATCCAGGGGTAGTTACGGCCTCTCCTACTCCGCACGGCTGTTTCCCTTCTTTCCTTCTCTCTACTGCAATTTCTGTGCATCTCGCCCTTAATTCATCCCCGGCCGCCAACTGCATCCTCTCATCCAGACCTTCTCTCCCCGCAAGTCTGTTATTCGCGGGAATAATCATGATGTCACCATCTACTCTGATGATGTTGCCAAATTGGACCCTGACTTGTCCATGACGGCATTCCCTCACAATTATTGTCTCCGCCATAACATGACAAGGAGGGTCATATGATAAGTAACCATCGACAAAAAAGCAAACTAACAATCGATGCATTCATTCGTTGAGCCCCACTACCAAGGTCATGTCCGCCGGCTATGTGTTAGTCAATGTCGAGCCAGGGAGTGAGTCAGACGTATACAAAATGGCCTTGACACTGGATTGTGTAGCGGACGCGAACATGCTTTTTGGCGACTACGATCTGATAATTAAAATCGAAGCTGATAACATGGGAGACATAGCTCGTCATGTGGTGGAATCCATTCGTGGAATCCCTGGCGTAGCAAATACGAAGACCCTCGCGTGTGCCGAAATGTAAGCTCGAATTTTCATAAAAACCTACAAATGAGACTCAGTGAGGCATTTTTTACCCAATAACTTCATTATCTCCTTAAATTAGCATCCGTGTGGAGGTAT
Source organism: uncultured Candidatus Poseidoniales archaeon (assembly GCA_964015215.1). GTDB lineage: Archaea > Thermoplasmatota > Poseidoniia > Poseidoniales > Thalassarchaeaceae > MGIIb-O5. Next base: position 2,123 of record CAXHBZ010000065.1, read on the forward strand.
GCTGAAAATGTCAGGAAAGAAGTACTTCGTACTAATGGAGAATGGAGAGGACACCAGTCAAGTGTTTGTGAACAGCCAACCTAGGGGAGCCGCCCTTAAAGCGGCCCGGAGAGGGCACACAAGCATTGACTTGAGGGAGAGAGGCACTAACAGGGTGCACTGTTTCGATGGTTGGAGAACTCTCGAGTCCAAAGGCGCAGGCGGTCCGGCTTACCTTCCAGATAAGATCTGGAAGGCAAATGTCAAGAAGACCGGTATTAAACGTCTATAGATCGGGTTGATAACTTAGACGAAAAATCGTTCCGAGCCTAGTTCATCTAGCGTCTCAGCCCAAGCTTACGTCCAATCATAGCGATAGGATCGTAGAATTCAGTCACCACCCTTTCTTTAAGTGGGATTATTGCGTTCTCTCTAATATCGATTCCCGCTGGGCATACACTACTGCAACAACCAGTAATGTTGCAGTAGTCAATTCCAAAGTCTTCCTTAATCTCAGGAATCCTGCTTTTTTTGTCCAATGGGTGCATCTCTAGGCTCGCAAGCCTGACAAAAAATCTAGGCCCAGCAAACTCATCAAACTTCTGATGCTCCCTCATAACGTGACAAGTGTTCACACAAAGCATACACTCAATGCACGATCTGAACTCCTGAATTCTGTCAGCTTCATGTTGATAATATTCCCAATCTACCTCTCCTGGGCCACTAATTGGATCTATCCTCCTATCCGTCTCGTAAGCCCATGACGTATCACTGACAAGATCTCTGACTAGTGGAAACGTCTGCATGGGTCTGATGACCACCGATTCTCCCTCTGGAGTCTCTTCGAGAATATCATCCATTCTTGTCATACACATCAATCTGGACTTTCCGTTTACTTCAGCGCTACAAGAACCACATTTTCCCGCTTTACAATTCCATCTGCAGGCTAGGTCCGGAGCATATTCCGCTTGGATTGAATGGATAGCATCCAGTACCACCATTCCTTCATCAAGATCGATAGTATAGTCGACCATTTTTCCGAACGGATCGCCATCTTGGTCAGGCTTTCCTCGGAATATGCTGAATGTGACGGTCTGCAAGCTCACTCCTCCTCATGCAAATCATCAGAATCCAGTAATTCTCTCAAGTCATCTGGAATTGGCGGGTATGACTCGAATCTGATTTCCATTCCCCCGTCTCTATTCATTGAAATAACACTGTTAATCTTGCCCCAGTATTTGTGATCAGGACTTGGGAAATCATCCCTTGTGTGCCCGCCTCTGCTTTCCTCTCGCTTCAGTGCAGCCAGGGTACACATCCTACTTACATCAATCATGGCTTTGATTTCCAGTGATTGATGCCATCCGGGATTGTATGATTTGCCACTGCCTCCGAATACGGTACCGGCTCTGGCTTCAAGCTCATCCAAGGCAGTCAAAGCTTCCAGTAATTCTGATTCTGTACGAATAATTCCCACTTTGTTCTGCATCATCTCTCTTAGATCAGAAACCACTGCGGCTGGGTTCTCTCCTTCATCTCTCATTAGAGGGGCCAGAGTTTCATCAATGACCGTTTCGATTTCCGAATCGGGAATATCCTCGAATTCATCGGTTTCCTTGGCCAATTTCGCGGCGTGCTCTCCGGCTATTTTACCAAAGACGATCAAATCAGAGAGTGAGTTTCCACCCAGACGATTAGCTCCGTGAAGCCCTGTTGACGCCTCTCCTGCGGCGAATAGTCCCCTAATGCAGGTCTCTTGGGTCTCATGATGGACTTTCACGCCACCCATTACATAGTGAGCAGTAGGGCCAACTTCCATTGGTTCCTTGGTGATATCGACTGCAGCCAGCTCTTTGAATTGATGATACATTCCGGGTAGCTTCTTTTTGACTTCCTCTTCGTCTCTCCATGAAATGTCCAAATAGGCTCCACCATGTTTTGAAGCTCTCCCAGCATCTCTCTCGCTATTGATTGCTTTAGCGACAACGTCCCTGGTAAGTAGTTCTGGGGGTCTCCTTTTACTAGCAAGTTTACCTGAAACTACCTCATCAACCCATTCAAGTGCTTCCTGTTCAGTGTCAGCAAATTCTTCTTTGTACATCTCTGGGACATATTGGAACATGAAACGCTCTCCTTCCGAGTTTCTCAACATTCCGCCTTCGCCCCTGACTCCCTCAGTTACAAGTATGCCTTTGACGGATTTTGGCCATATCATCCCTGTTGGGTGAAACTGTATAAATTCCATATCCCCCATCTCAGCTCCAGCCCAATAGGCAAGTGCAAAACCCTCACCTGTATACTCCCAGGATCCAGAACATACCTCCCAGCATCTGGTTGCGCCACCGGTTGCGAGAACAACAGATTTCGCCTTGAAAACATGGAAAGAACCGTCATTTCTGCTGTACGAGAAACAACCAATCACCCGCCCGTCCTTCTTGAAGAGCTTCCTAACCGTGAATTCCATGAAAACATCCATTCCGGTGTGGATTCCTTTCTGTTGCAAGGTTCTGATAAGTTCTAATCCTGTCGCATCCCCAATATGGGCCAATCGGGGATATGTGTGTCCACCAAAGTTTCGCTGGCTAGTTAGCCCCTTGGGAGTCCTGTCAAATACTGCACCCCACTGTTCCAATTCTCTTATTCTGTCTGGAGCTTGCTGAGCGTGAATTCTCGCCATTCTCCAATCATTGAGGTACTTGCCTCCTTTCATCGTATCACGAAAGTGAGTCTTCCACGAATCTCGCTCATCCTTATTCGCCAGGGCCGCCGCAGCTCCACCTTCTGCCATTACCGTGTGAGCCTTTCCGAGCATAGATTTGGAAATTATTGCTACTGTAGCACCAGACGAACTAGCTTCTATGGCGGCCCTTAGACCAGCACCTCCAGCTCCAATGACCAGTACATCATACTCGTGAACCGAGTAATTCTCTCCCATGCTACCACCTCAGGAGTATCATATCACCGATGATACCTTCAGAAACGGCCCAAACAAATAAGTCACCTAGAAAAACCATTGCTAAGCTGGTCCAGAACCAAAACGAGTGATGAACATTGACTTTACTGATGGACCTGTAAAGAGAACCAAATAACCCGGAGATGCCACCTCTCCATCTATCCATCCCTCCTCCGAAAATGTGTCTGAATGCATGGCAAGATGAAACATACATGAAAAGTAGGAAAGACTCGATGCCCAAAACCATCGTACCAATGGATACACCCCTTGAGCCGTTTCCAAGGTCGGTAGTCAGCGCCACGTCGTAGAATTTAATGGTCAGAATAAGAATTGCCAGGTAAAGCATGTATCTGTGAATATTGTTCAGGATAAAGAGCCCCATTTCCCCTTTGTATCCAACGGAGTAATTCAACTCTGGCTTCGCTATCATGCATCCGGTCGGATTTTGAAAGAAGGTCCTGTGGTACACTCTTCTCATGTAGTAGCAAGTCCCTCGGAAACCAAAAGGTATCCACAGAATCAACATAGCGGAATTCATCCAACCAGGGTGGTTTGTGATGTGTAGCATGTGCAGTACATCCGGTGAAAATATTGGTGAGGTAACCCTATGGTCGTCATAGTGGATACCGCCATCCCAGACCAGCACCCTCAAGCCTGTGTAGACCAAAGCCATTGTCAATGCCGTTGCCATCCAGACGGGCTCAGTCCACCAGTTGTCTATTCGCTGAGTCCTGGCAAAACCCTTCCTTAGGGGGAGCTTGACATTGATGCCAAGCGAACTCAAGTGTTCTCTGTCCCAGTTCGGCATGACACCCCAGTCCCGAGGGCGACGACGGGCCCCTTAAGCAATTGGTTCTGCACTGCTCAATCATTTTCATATGTCAGCAGTCTGAGAAAGGAGATTTTACTCTGACGCGATCACTCGAGAAGCCTTCCATCAACAGATGGGCGTTCATATTCGTCCATCGCATTCAGCAATTCCTCAGGCAGAGGAGCGACACTTGATTTTGCTACTACTTGCTCCTCCATAACCAACTCTATGACCTGTCTCTTATACACATCTCCGAGCCCACGAGACGCTACAACAT
>CAXHBZ010000066.1:0-6031 GCA_964015215.1 uncultured Candidatus Poseidoniales archaeon
GTATAAGAGACAGAGCAAAGGCTGAGAGGTTGGTTTGTGATTTCCCCAGATACTTCCGGTGTAAGGCCCTTCCTCGCTACTAATCATCAACTCCGTGTCTTCATACGACCAAATCTTTTGGCCGTCCTTGTTTCCACCAGATGACCAACCCGTCACACTGCAAGACAAGACTGGCGACCACGCGTCTACCTTCATCTTCGTATCACTGCCCACAATCACATCGTAAACTACGATTATTTCAGGGCCAGCGATACCATCGATGTCCACTATCATTGGAGATGCCTTCACTTTCTCAGTTTGACCTAGGTTAACTTCCCAGGCCAAATCCGAATCCTCGCCCTCAATTATCCGAAGGTAGCTGTCGCCAGAAGATGTGTCGGTCTGAACTAATACCGTGAAGAGAGAGCTCCCTCCACATCTTTCTGTTGCATCAAGATCAACAACTAGCGATTCAGCAAAATCCCCTATTGGCGTGCCTAGAGAATCCGTCCCCAAATCATAGCTTCCATATTCCCAGTTGATTACAGGATCTGTGATCGATGATAGAGAATTATTACTTCCTACAGGGTCATGGGTAGGACTTTCGGAAGCTCTACCAGGGTATCTTCCCGGCTGAGGCCAAGGCTGATCCCCGTCATACCATGGATCTTCCGAACTGGTTCTCGAAACTTTTCCTTGAAATGATTCTGATAGCCCTTCATTGAATTCCGCGAACAAGGGATTGGTGACAACCAAGAGCATTATTGCAGAAATAATCAATGCTCTCCACTGCTCATCGCGAGCATCTCGTCCACTGGAAGGCACCATCAGAGTGGATGATGGTATTTGGAACACACTTGAACGTTCGCACCATATTCTCTCTCAGACCGTAGGTCTGAGGGATTATCCAAGGTAACCAAGCGTCGAATCGCATCCGTTGCGCTTATACAGGAGAGGCAAGTCGCTCACTCCCACGGACTTCTCCTCCAGAGGCACAGCTGATGAAGGACGGGAGGGAAACCCCCCGTCTTGGCGAACCTCGGAGAGGCCCGTTTACCGGAGGAAAAAAAGATGTATAGTATAGTAGAGAGAGAGAGGACACAATCCGTATTCCCGCCGAGTACATAAGAGAGGGGCAGAGCCTCGTGGATCACATCGACAGTCTAGCCAACGATGCTTTTGAGGGTAGATTTGATGCGGATGAGAATTACACGGTACTTACATTCGACCATAAGCCGGTCGGCAGAGGTAGGATTATCCACGGCGATGGGGCCATCTACCAAGCTGTCAGTTTCAAAGCACTTCTATTCAACATGGAAAACAATGAAGTCGTAGATGGATATGTTTCAGATGTCTCTGAGTATGGTGCGTTCGTGAGGATCGGACCAGTCGAAGCCCTGCTACACAAATCCCAGATCCTAGATGAGCCAATACAAGTCAACATGGGCGTAAGAAGGATTGAAGGGTCCCAGTCGGGTAAGCACATTGAGGAAGGCTCCCATGTCAGGTCCAGAGTTGTATCAAAGGCAATCAACCAGAACGATCCGAGAGCCAGCAAGATAGGACTCAACTGCAAGATGGACGGCCTTGGTGCTGCCAGTTGGTTGAAGGAGACTGATTAGAATGGCTAAGCAAGCGTTTGCGTGTGGAGAATGCAACCAGATTCTTCCAGAGCCAGAAAAGAGGAGTGATCCCCCTCAATGCCCACATTGTCCAAATTCTCCCGTTACAACCGACTGGCAAGGCTTCGTTGTCATACTAAATCCAAGTAGGTCTGAAGTAGCCAATAGACTAAACATTACAAGGCCCGGCAATTATGCTCTCAAGGTGAATATTAGATAGGTGATTTTATGCAGGTAATAGACAGAAAAGATAACCCATTGCTTAACAGGGTGGAAATAAAATTCGTTTGGGATCACCCTAATTCCCCTACTCCAGACCTCGCTCAAATGGTAGCTGCCGCGGCTAAATCAGAACCCGGGGCAAAACCAGAACTGGTTTTCGTAAAGGACGTGTCTACAAGATTCGGAATGCCCAGAACAACAGGACTAGCGCTCATATATTCATCCGAAGAAGCATCTACGATAGAGCCGGATTTCATTGTTGAGAGGCACAAGAGGATTAGAGGAGATGAGTCAGATGGCTCTCAAGGAGGCGATGAGTGATGTCAGACAGTCCCAACGCAAATTCGAAATGGTCAAAATACAAAATTGATGATGATGGGAACCTAGTTCGCGGGGAAACCTGCCCTACTTGTGGTCCAGGGATATTCCTAGCAATCCACAAAGATCGAAAGACGTGCGGAAAATGTGGATTTACAGCCCCATTATCTTAGATTTTACCGAAGGCGAGAGATCGCTCCATGTCCCGCTGTTGGTAAGGACTTTGTAATCCAAGATCGCTATGCCTATTTCATCACGTTCGTAGGTCACTTTCGTTACAATTTCTCCGGATGGTGCCTCCCTCTGCATGATTCCGTCATGCCTCCAACCAGTCCACACCCATCCACTGGGAACTGGGAATGCATCAAGAACGGGACCTGGGACCGAGACTGTTTCCACATTTGCGAATAAATCGGCCAGAAAAACTACATTTCTTCCGTGGAGCATTATTATCCAACCTGAACCATTGTCGTACATTACCCTATGGACTCTTCCCGGCAGATTCGGAAGTATTCCATTGCTCTTTTCAATCCCACTGGAAGCTGAAATTATTGAAAATCCCCCTGAGGAGGTAAAACAGTACAATTCATCGTCCTTGTGCACTATTGAAACAATTGAATCAATATTAGAAATATCCTCTAGCTCCCTCCAGACCGGATAAGGGGATCGCCAAATCTCTCTCGCTTCCGAATCGATCATATAGATGCCAGTTCTTAGGCATACAAAAGCCAAATTCTCTCCAACATTGCACATCGCAACAGGCTCAGATTGAAGCTCCCTTGTCCAAATTGCGGATTTACTGACATAGGGGGATTGTTTATTGCTATCTTCCTCAGATTCCCTGCCTGCATCCATCCACAACAAATCAAGTGGGAATGACCCCATGAACGCCTTTCTTATTCCCGCATTTGCCCAGGAACCTATCCATCTATCCGAGATGATAGCACCACATGAAGTGGGGCCAGGAAATGGGAATGTGATTTCTTGGCCATTCGAATCACCCGATGTTATCTTCATTGTTTCTCCGTCAGACCCTATGGCCAGAGAACAGCTCTCGCCTTTGTCTATCCTAATTGGACTGAACCCAACATCGTCGTTCATATCAACTCCGAAGAGTCCTACCGCTTGAAGGTGTGGCTGTGGTATTGAAAACATGAGCCCTGTGCAGGTCATGGTAACCTTGTTGCTGTGTTCCCTCTCAGACGAAGCCTCAGTGAATTTAAGGAACGCTCTACAAGAAAATACTCGATGGTCTGACGAAGAATCATTCGGACACGGAGATGTTTTGAGGTCATTGCATTCTGACGTGCACTTGTTAAGTATTGACCAGATACATGTTAATGCTGACGCAATTGACAAAACACATGAGAAGGAATTAGGCTGTAATGTGGATGAGGTGTTAGTGCTCTCAAGACACGTATCATCAACGGACACTCCTGCAATAACTCTCCATGCGATCGGGCTTCCCGGTGCTACCCCTGAGGGAGAAAGAGGCAGAGCGGGGGGGTTGAATGGGAACTTAGTGCCTCCTTCCCCAAGATTCGCTACAATTTTCAGAGAGATGGTAGTGGAGGCGAGAAAAAGGAATTTGGACGATCATTTCGACCTAACTCTGGAGGCCACTCACCATGGCCCTATTCTCGAGGCACCGACTCTCTACCTTGAAATCGGCTCCACGAAAGAGGATTGGTCTAGAGAAGACGCACTGAAACTATGGGCCACCCTTCTTTCAGATATTTTGGGTTTGAAAAACGGGGTCCAAAAAGGAATTTGGGAGGGAGAAGGAGAGGTTATGATCGGCATTGGGGGCGGACATTATGCGCCTAGGCACAGAGAAGTGGTGGAGATGGGGAATATGTGGCTTGGGCACATCATCGCAGGATACTCTCTGGACTTCTCAAAATCGGATTCCTCAGAGAATGAAGAATTCGGCCCCCCATGGCAGAAAACGATACTGTCTGCAATCAAATCTACAGAGAAGTCCTTTCCGGGAGGAGAGATTTTCGTCCATATTGACAGGAAATCATTCAAGGGCTGGCAGCGGAGGGAAATTTCAGACTTTCTCGCCGAGAGGGGAATATCCCTGCGACGAGGAAGGGACATTTTCCGAGAGTAATTCTGAAGGCTATCCTGCTACTCCGGGGGAATGATGGCGGTGTTGGGGAGGCTAATCGTCGCGACAATGCCTTTGGCTCCCAAGTTCATTGTCAAAATGGTAGCCAGTAGATATGTAGCCGGCTCGAGACTTGAAGACGCTATATCGACGATGAGGAAACTCTCCTCAGAGGGAGCATGCTTCACCGTCGATGTTTTGGGCGAGGAGATAACCTCCATGGAAGAGGCAAATTTCTTCCTAGAAGAATACTCCATGCTTATCGATTCCATAGTAGAAACAAAAATTGATGCCCATATTTCGATAAAACCAACAGCATTCGGACTTTTGATCGATCAGGAATCAGCTTATGAGAATATCCTCCAAATTACCAGAAAGGCTTCAGAGAATGAGATTTTTGTGAGATTGGATATGGAAGATAGTCGTGTTACTGACTCGACAATAGAAATCATGATGAGAATCAGGTCTAGTGGGCTGTCAAACATAGGTGTTGTACTACAGGGAAGGCTATTCCGCACGAACTCAGACATCGAAAAAATTTGTAACATGTTGGGGGCCGATGCTGACTTCCGAATTTGCAAGGGGATATATTTAGAGCCCGGAGATATCGCATACACAGACTATCGTGATATTGTTAATGCCACAAATAGTGCAATAGAGACAATGATGACGAGAGGTGCTTACACCGCTGTGGCTTCGCATGACTATCCGGTAATAGAAAAAACCCTCGAGTTATTGGAAAAATTCGAACTTTCGTCCTCCAAGAGAAAAGAAACATCCAATGGAAAGGGACCAGGATATGAATTTCAATTCCTTCTTGGAGTTAGGGGTGACTTAAGGAGAAAACTGGCAGGAGAGGGACATCTCACTAGGATATACGTGCCATACGGAAAGCAATGGTACGAATACGGAATCAGGAGATTAAATGAGAATCCAGAAGTTGCCACTCATGTGTTGAAAACGCTTCTGATGCCATGGACCAACAGGAGATAGCTACCTCTTCACTACCGGGTGCAGGTACATTCTACGTATGTCAGCGGCAACTCGCTTTCCACGCAGAGTCCTGCCTTCTCCCGTGTGTATGGCCCTGATTCTCCACCTCCTGCCGTCAATTCTCATCACCGTTCCGCAAGAGAACTCTTTCTCTGGGTCGCAATTTATACTTGAGGATACACTGTTCTCCTCGTCAGTCAATGTAATTTTTACAACACAAGCGTCCCTGTTGACAGACCACATCGAGACTATCTCCCGAGCCGAACTGGAATCTACGGCCATTTTGTCCCCTATCTCTATCCTCGTCACAGCCCAATGAGAACCCTCAAACTCGAATAGGTCACCTACCGAGATAACCTCATCAGAGTCCGACTCCAACTGAACTGATTCGCTCTTTGCCCCATGTGATAGTGTCACTCTGACCTTAACTAAACTTGAAGGTCTCAAATTCAGAAGATGGACTTCGGAGCACTCTAGACATCTCACTAGTAGATCTTCCCCTCTACCCTTTGTCGTTTTCTTGAGGATGGAATGCTCGGTCATAACTGAACATCTTGGACACTCTGTAACGTCAGCCACCCTGTCGTCATCCGCCTCTCCGTCCATGAGGCCCCGGCTTCAATGACTCTCTTGAAGGCATCCTAATAGACTAATCTTGAATAATGGTGATACTATCCCTCTTCATGGCCCCCGGCACCAATGGGTTTGGACTTCCCCAAATGTCTGAGGGCGAGATGTTGGAAAGGCTGTTGTCGGAAGACCCGAACAGAACGGACAAGGAGCC
>CAXHBZ010000067.1:0-5987 GCA_964015215.1 uncultured Candidatus Poseidoniales archaeon
TATAAGAGACAGCCCCCACACCATCCATATCAGAATCGATCCACTCTGTGGGATCCAGTGGGAAGTCATCTATGCCGTCCAAAAATCCATCATCGTCAGAATCTGGATCGGTGATGCTGGTGTTTCTCTGCTCCTCTTCGATATCTGAAGAACCATCATTGTCATCATCTGTATCTGAATTATCGCCTATGCCATCCATGTCGTTATCTGACCACTCGGTATTATCCAACGGCAGGTCATCTTGTGAATCTGGGAAACCGTCGTTGTCGTCATCCTCATCCTCTTCTGAATCCTTGCATCCATCAGAGTCATTGTCTGAATCCATGTTGCTGGACCAACCAGTTAGGCCCAGAGGGCATTGGTCTTGTTGGTCATTAACTCCGTCTCCGTCATCGTCTTGGTCTGCTTCATCATGTATTCTATCCCCATCTGAGTCTAGCAGACAGTCATCAACCGAGGTCGATGCGGATGAGAGGGTTATGGTTTTGTCTGGACAGGGCTCTGTCGACGAGCTTTTTGCACTTGGGACGTATTGATCTAGAGGAGCAGGGATTTGCTCCGATTGTCCCAAGTCGGGGGCGAAGTACCCTGGATCAGTGTCTAAGCATGATGTTTGCCCTGATGACGGCTGGTAGGTTCCTGGCTGACAGGTTTCTTGAGAGAGAGAAGATCCTTCAGAAGTGAAGTACCCCGGGTCCGAAGACAGACAGAGGGGTTGACCGGGAGAAGGTTGGTACTGCCCCGGTGAACAGGGGGTTTGGCTGGGAGAGGCGCCAAGGGGGACGTGGTAGCCCGGATCTGCACCCACACACGATGTCTGCCCAGTTTGATTCTGGAAGGTTCCTGCGATACATGGAGATTGATTAGGAGATGCTGGAGATGACACGAAGTGACCTACATCCGATTCTAAGCAGGAGGATTCGTCGAATGACGCGCTTGAGGGGTTGTAGGTTCCCACAGGGCATGGGATCTGGCTAGTCGCCATCGCGGAATCCACATAATATCCTGGGTCTGCATCTAAACAATTTACTTGACCTTGAAGTGGTTGATATTCCCCGGGCTGGCATTCAATTTGATATGTAAGACCGAATGAGTCTCCATAGAAACCTGGATCTACATCTATGCAAGATAACTGACCAGTAGAGGGTTGGTAACTCCCGGGCGAGCAGGGTGTCTGGAAGGATGCCCCAAGGACTGATGAATAGGTACCGGGGGCTGTATCCAAGCAGGAGGAAGAGCTGTTGCCGGATGTCTGTGGGTTATATGTCCCTGCGGGGCAGGGAATTTGGGTTGTTGATGCGTTTTGATCAGTGTAGTATCCTGGGCTGGCCTCTATGCATTCTGAGAGTCCTGCCTGATTCCCCCAAAAACCTGGCAAACACGGTGTTTCTGACGTAGCTCCCTCAATTCCAACGAAATATCCAGGTGAAGCTGCGATGCAAGAAACCTGTCCGGTTAATGGTTGATAATTGCCCTCAGTACATGGCGTCTGTGACGAGGACCCGTTCGTTGGGACCACATGGCCACTGTCTGCATCAATACAGAATGATGAACTATTGGCAGATTCTAATGGATTGTAAGTCCCCGCGGGACATGGGGTTTCTGACACTGACCCAGGTGAGTCGACATAGTGACCACCTGATGCGTTGATACATTCAGTCGACCCATTAGATGGCTGGTAAGTGCCTGCATCACATGGAGTCTGATCTGCTGAAGAGTTTGAAGGGACATAGTGACCGGGCGTTGCCTGCAAACAGAAAGTCTGATTTGGCAAGGGCTGATAGAAACCGGGATCACATCCAATCTGAGTAATACTGGCAGGGCCAGGCACGTAGTGCCCTGGAGCTGCGGACAGGCAAGACGATTGAGAAGACAGTGGCTGATAGAATCCCGGAGAACAAGGAGTCTGAGATGTCGAGTTCGAGTATGCTGCAAAATGCCCGGGAGAAGTGTCTATACAATTAGTGGCCCCACTTGAAGGCTGGTATGTTCCGGGATTGCAAGCTGTCTGGTTGGAAGACCCGGATGAGACTACGTAGAATCCCGGGTCTGCTGATAAACAACTGACTTGCGCAAATGACGGTTGGTAGTACCCTGGTGAGCACTGCGTCTGTGACGAGGAACCTGAGTTGGCGACATAGTTTCCTGGAGAGGCTGGAGTCTGGGATGAAGCACCATCTTGGGGCACATAATATCCCTGCTGGGCAGAGAGGCAAGATGATTGGCCAGACAGAGGCTGGTATGTACCTGAGATGCAAAGCTCCTCTGATGTGGCCCCCGTAACAGAAACATATCTTCCAGGAGTAGCCAGATCACAGCTTGAACGTCCTGTTTTTCCTTGATATGTTCCGGGATTACATTGGAAGAATCCTATCTGAATTTCAGCATCTATAATTTCAGACTGATTTCCATATAAGGAATAGTCTAGAGTTGAGAAGATGCCTACTTTGAGCGTATAGTTCCCTGTTGTCGAGTTGTTTGGAGTTATCAATACGATGACTGTTGAGGAATTCGTGAATGCTGTTCCGTTTGTGGTTACGCTGACGGTGTTTCCTCCTGACGTGGATTGGTTTGAGGTCGCCAGAGCCACTGAAGATGAGTTAGAAATACTCAGTGAAAAATCTGATTGTGATGTTAGCTCAACGAACAGTCCAGTGTCCCTAGGGGCAAATATCGAGAATGCATCCCCCGTATCATTGGACCATGTCAGATTTCCAATCTGTCCGAGGTAGGTGGCGCTTCGGGACTGGAGAGGATTTGGAATTGCATCGTCTGCGTCTCCATATTGGCCATTGGTATAATTCCCAGCAGGAGATGGGATGCATGATAACTGTGCCAACGAGGGTTGGTAGTACCCCGGTCCGCAGTGTTGTTGGTTGGGGGATCCGGGTGTTGCGACGTAGTATCCAGCAGAAGAATCGTAACACTCTGTTCTGCCCTGTTCAGGTTGGTAGGTTCCCGCCACGCAAGAGGAGTAGAATAATGCCCCCTCTAATGAATAATGCCCGGGCGGAGAGAGGTAGCAATTCAGCCTTCCCCATCGGCCATCTGGACAATTTGTCCATCTAGCAGGGTTATTCGGAAAATCGTCCTCAGAAGAGTTGAACCCGTCCCCGTCTGTGTCATTTGTTACATTGAGGTCCAAGATATTGCGGATTCCGTCCCCATCCAAATCTTGATCTGAGAATGCGACTGATTCACCAAGTGTTGTGTTATTGAAGCTCATCAGATGTGGGGTAAGTACATCGTCAGAAGAACCATCAATTTCCCCTGATTGGCCTCCCCAGCAGTACAGAGAGTAGCTCTGGTTGATCGCACATGTAGATTGAGGTCCGGTGGCTATTGCGATCGCAGGAGTGGCCATGAGGACAAATGAGGGGGTATTTCCATCAACCCCGGTGCATGCACTAGAGCTGGAACTACAAGTCCCATCTCCCCATTGGCCATTGGTGTTTACTCCCCAGCAACTAATTGAGCCATTATCAAGAAGGGCGCACGTGTGCCAGTATTTACCATCGATATCCACGGCTTCTCTATCTGAAGGGAGCTGAATTAAAGAAGAGTTTGATGTGACTGGACCATTGAGTGTTGAAACAGTGTAAGACTTGCCCCAACAGCTAATTGACCCGTTTTCAAAAATGGAACACGTACTATATCCCGGTGTCGAGACTGATGATGCCCTCATTCCCGTGGAGTGGTTTGCGAGAATGGGGATGTTGCTACTGGTAGTTGACCCGTCTCCAAGGTTTCCGTAACCGTTGAATCCCCAACACTTGACATCGCCATTATCCAGCACCGCACAGGTGAAATCATTGCCTGCGGATATTGATGTTGCTGTTCTCCCTATTCCCAAATCCACTGGCACTGGAGAGTTTCTGTTTATGTTGGAACCATCTCCAATTTGGCCGTGATTATTCCTTCCCCAACACCTCACTGATGCGTCGTCCAAAATGGCACAATTGTGGTTATTTCCATCGGATATCGCGACGGGGACCCTGTTACCAAAGTTTACCGTTCCATTTGACAGCGAACTGGAACCTAGACCTAGCTGCCCGTAATTATTGGGGCCATCACATCTCAGTGTCCTGTTGTATAGAATTGAACAAGAACCTGCTTTTGAAATAACATCGTCTTCTGATATCACCGAATTACCCGAGGAGTTGAATGAGACAAGGCTGCCATTGGACAGAACTATGATTGGCGATTCTGATTGGATTTCCAGAGCAGAATAACTGAAAACTGAGCCGCTGTCTGAACCCGGTTGATTTAGACCCAGATTATTCAATCCTGCGTCGGGAGATGGTGTCGAAGTAGCTTCCGAGACAGTCCATGAATCAGCCCCCCAGGAGTCGCCCGATGTGCCCCCGTCGCCATTTACTAAATTCACAGCCATGTAAAACACCACGTCTCCTGATCCCGTTGACGGCGCAGTCCAATCTACAGTCCATGTTCGTGAGTTGGGATTTGAGTGAGTGACCTCTCCAGATGATATCCTCGTACTAAGTCCTGGATTCGTGAAAGTCCCCAAATTTGAGTCCATGTTGAAGCCTCCTTTGCTCCCCCCTGGCCCTCCTGAGGCAGTTGCGGTAAGGGAGTAGGTATCCCCTGGAATGTATCCTTCTGAAGGTAAACCAGTGAGACTGGGGATAACGGTGGGGGATGTTGAAGAATGGCATGCTCCTGCTCCACAGCCATCGGTCGAATTGGTTTTTCCTGAGCTGTACGCGAAGGCGGTTTCTGGTACTGCCATAAGTATGAGCATGAATAAAGTCCCGATGATAACTATTCTTGATTTCGTCACATTATCCCCCATAATCTCAACCCGTTGCCAAGGGAGCAGATGCTCGCAACCGCCCCTTTCAACAACAAACGGCCCTGAAGACAATATGACTATTCCTACCAATTGTACCTCAGTGCGTCGTTACGAATACCTCAGATGCGAACGGGGGCATTGCAACTCCAGATTCGATGAACGCCTCTTCAACAGAATCAAAATTTCCCTCTCCCTTGCTAATCCTCATGGCTCTGGAGCTAATAATTCTCCAAGATGACTTTGCACCTATTCCCGGTAAGGCCTCGAGCTGATTTCTCGTGGCCGAATTTACATCTATCCCACACTCAATACCGGATATGCTCCTCATCCCATGCGATGTCACCAATATGTCAGATTCTGTCTCAAGTGGTATAGCATACGGGACACCAACGAGTAATGGATAAGCCCCGATCTGCCTCCCGAATGTGACTCCTGGAGTGCCATGAATCGAGGGTTCTCTGAATTTCTTATCCAGAACTTGCTCAGGCAACCTTATTCTCCCTTCTCTTGATTCCCACCAAACTCCAGAAAGTTTGGTCCCCACAGGGGCGATTTCTTGGAGCATTGATCGGTCAATTTCCTCTCTGACAGATTTCTTGAATGCTTTGAATGCAGCCTCTGGGACCTCCTGAAATCCTCTGCCCTCGACCTGTCTGATATTTATCCTTCTAAGCCAAAGTCCCTCTGACTTTATCTCTCTCAAAAGTTTGAGATTCATGTCATAAGTGCTCTCGGACTCCCCGTTAAGCCCTGCAATAAAGTTGAGGCCGGGTAAGAGCCTTGGCAGTCCCCTAGGGCCCCTTTCCCTTCCATATTGATTGATGTGTCTAATGGCGGTTTTCAGTTGCTCAGAGTCACAGTTTAGCCAGTTGGTCCGGTGTACTTCTGGATCGGCTGATTCTAATCCAAACGAGAGCACGGCGCCATCTGAAAGATTAGCAACGAGATTTTTGGTTATTTCTGTTGATGGCTCTATATTTTGTGCGACGATAGAAGGATTAGCGTTGTCCACATGCAAGATTTCCAAAGACTCGTTCTCCCTTGCACCATCTAATACCTTAGAAATGGGCTCTGGATTCGGAATTGGGTACTCCAAATCCTTGACTCCGTCGGCCCGATATGTGTAGATACTGTCTCTTATACACATCTGACGCTGCCGACGACATAACGGGTG
>CAXHBZ010000068.1:0-5974 GCA_964015215.1 uncultured Candidatus Poseidoniales archaeon
GATGTTGTAGCGTCTCGTGGGCTCGGAGATGTGTATAAGAGACAGGGGATATTGTAATTCCCTGCAATTGGGAGGGGCTTCTGGAGGGGCTTGGGTTGGTAAACGAAAATGGCGTGGTTAACCGTTCGATGGACACTGATGGCCATATTAACGATCGTCTTGAAAGAGTCAAGAGAGCCAAGGAGATAGTCGCAGTAGAGGATGAGAGGAAGAGAGAGCTGGAGGGAAGAAGGGCTATTGCTAGAGTTCGGGCTACAACTGTGGCCATGCAGGAAGGCAAGGGGACTCTTGAAACAGAGGCAATAGGGGATAGCGCTTCACAGGCGATTCCCGACCTTGGACCTGCAGATCCAGTAAAGCTTGGAAAATCCATCTCATTGATTGATGATCACATCGTTGATGGGTCACTTTGGCTGGTTAGAGAGATTTCCTCGTGTAGGTGGGAGGATTCAGCAACCTGTCGAATTGGCGCCAGGATGGGAAGGCCAGAGAAGTCCGGAGTTAGAGAAATGAAACCGATGGTTCACGCCCTTTATCCCATTGCAGAAACCGGCGGGCCACAGAGGTTACTTGGTGAATCATCCTCAAAGGGGAGCATAAGAGTCCAGATGGGACCAAGGATATGCAGTGTGTGTGGCTCTGAATCCCCTCATATTAGATGCCACAACAGACCTGATCCCACAATTGCAAGAGAATGTGGCGGAAGGACAGAGGAACGGAAGAAGAGAATCGGGAATAGGAGGAGGAGGGGAGAGTTTACGACTGTTCCAATATCGTCAATAATAGAGGTGAAGCGAAGATCTTTGGGGCTTGACAAGCTTCCATCGAAAATAAAGGCGGTGAAGGGATTAGTGTCGATAGGGCAATCCCCTGAACCGCTGGAAAAGGGGATTCTGAGAGCAAAACATGGCGTCTCAGTATTCAGGGATGGTACATCGAGATACGATATGAGTGACGTGCCTGTGACTCATTTCAAACCCCATGAGATTGGTACTCCGTGGCAGTCTTTAGCTGAGCTTGGTTACACACACGATATCCAGGGGAATCAGTTGAAATCCAATAGTCAGATGCTCGAATTGCTCCCTCAAGACTTCATCCCCTCTATCAGATCGAAGGACCATCTTCTAGCTACCTGCGGATTCGTTGATGAGCTTCTCGTCCGCTTCTATGGCATGGAGCCATTTTACGACGCCGTCACAGAGAATGACTTGGTTGGTAGATTGGCTATCGGGCTCGCCCCTCACACATCAGGAGGGGTCCTATGTAGGATAATAGGGTGGACTTCGTCTTCTGCAGGATACGCGCATCCATTATTCCATGCTGCTAAGAGAAGGAACTGCGATGGGGACGAGGACAGTATCATGATGCTAATGGATGGTCTTTTGAATTTCTCAAAGGAAATCCTCCCGGCTGGAAGAGGGGGGAGGATGGATGCTCCACTTGTACTAACTACTAGGTTAAATCCTATGGAAATAGACAAGGAGGCACTGAATGTTGATTGTTCTTGGAACTACTCAAGGGCATTCTATGAGGCAACCTTGTCACAGCCACATCCCAATGAAGCGTCAGAGTTGGTAGATTTAGTGAGTGATAGGCTCGGGACGATAGGGGACCTGCGAGGATACGGATGGACACATGACTCAGGAGAGCTGGATTCCGGGCCCGTTAACTCCGCCTACAAGACACTGGTAAGTATGACAGACAAGATGGGGGAACAATTGGCCCTCGGAAGCAGGCTTCGTTCCGTCAGCGTGGATAGAGTTGCTTCACAAGTCATTGAATCTCACTTCCTACCCGATATGAGAGGGAACATGATGGCTTTTACGAGGCAGAAAGTAAGGTGTGTGAAATGTGGTCATTCGTATCGAAGAATGCCTCTGGCTGGAAAGTGTATTCAAAAGGCCGGTACGATCTCAAGGGGTCCAAGATTCTCCAGTTCAGATGATGGGCTGGCGACTTGTGGAGGGAATGTCGTATTGACTGTCTCTGAAGGAGCTGTGAGAAAGTACATCCAAGTAACAAAAGAGGTCATGGAAAACTATGGTGTTGATGACTACACAAAGCAACGTGTTGATTGGATGTCAGACAGCGTTGATTCTCTGTTCAATAATGATAGGGTAACTGTAATGACTCTGGAGGACTTCTTGTAATCAAAAATCAAGATTGAGTTTTTTTAGAATTCTACCCATCCATTGTAATTTGTCAAGTTTCATACTTATGACGGTGGTTCCTGACCATCGCCCAACTTCTTTGGTGTTTGTTCCCAACAGGGAAATTCGATTGTGGGGGATCCCCATTGACAGGGCGATGCAGGCAGCCCTGTCTCCATCGGTGAATCCCCCCGGGTTGTGCATCCCGGGTATTTCACCGGGGGTCTGATGAGTTAGGATCAGTGGAGGAGGGGAGGGGGCCTCCTCAGCTAATTTCAGGATTTTATTCCAATCTGCTTGGTTGTCTCCATGTGCGTGTAAAAAGATCGTTTTTCCACGTTTGACAGCCTGAGCTGTGCCGTCTCCTCCGTCGGCATCGCTGACCATGAATAGTAGTCTGGACCATGCTCTCTCAGCAGAGGTATCTGGCAAAAGGGAGAACACTCCCGCAGCTCCGTCAGCTACGATTAGTAGAGTGGGCGTCTCCAGAGTCTCGGTCAATTCGTCAACGTCTATAGCCGCGCCAAGAATTGCGACATTTTGCTCTCTAAGTACTGCTCTTCTCTGTAAGTTTGCTACCGTGGCGGCTCTATTCGCTCTGCTCCACAGATCAATCCCAGAATCCTCTACTGCAGAAATTAGCTCAGTTGCACTGAGTTGATCATGTTCCAGACTCCATCCAAAATATGATCTGAATTCATCTTGAATTGTAACAACCTCCTTGATGTAGGGAAGGAGATCTGTTGGGGGTCTGGACATGTTTCTCCAGTGGAAGGGGTCGGTGATTGTTGAATAACCCTCTTGGTTCACTCACTGTCGTGCCGATGCCACTCCACCCTCCGGATATCGAAGACCGGGTTGTGCTATCCAGGTATCCCATGCTTCCACAGGGAAGTCAACACATCAAGGATGTATTAAACGAAAATGGGGTCTCTGTGGCGGACTTGATTGAGGCCCCATGGCTTGAGGAAGTGCGGACAAGGGGGAGGTTGCGTTTGCTGGAGTCTGTGATGCACAAGGACGGCGTAGATGATACGACCACTGTCGATCTATCAAGTGATGCTGGAAAGATGACTGAGACGCTGTCCTTCTTACATGCGATGTTGGTGGTGTGCGCCTCATTCGATGAACGCCTGTTATCCAGATGGATTGAGGGGGAGGCAAGTAGGGCCGATGGCCTATTCGGCAGGGATGCTTCTAACTTTACAATAATTTGCTTGAGCTTTTTCTCTAACATTAAGCTAGACCGGGAAGAGAAGGAGATCTATTGGGTCCCAGTCTCTGATTTCATAGAGCTTTGCCCTAAAATCTCGGGTTCTTACTGGAGGCTTGCAAACAGGCCGGTCAAGGACGGGTGGGTCAGGATGGATCCAGCCTCGGGGGAGAACAGCAGAGAGAGGACTTCCAGACTTCTCAAAGAAAGAGTCAGGTCATATCTTGATAAAACCTGTAGGGAAAGAATGGGAAAAATGACTGATGAGTTCGCCGCACAATTCTCAGAAGCGGTAGAAAGGATTACTGGTGTTCTGGCTCTGAGAGTCAAGGAGGAGATGCCAGTTTCTGCGGCGGTCAGGGAAGACTGGCCCCCCTGCTTCGAGTCAGCAATTTCTGAGTTGAACCAAGGGGTTAACGTAAATCATGTTGGCAGGGTTTTCCTAGCGTCATTCTCTAAGGCGATCGGTCACACTGTAGAACAAACGTGTGGATTTTTCGCCGGAGCACCTGATTACAATCCAGACACAACCTCTTACCAAGTGTCACACGTTTACCAAGGAGATTACACACCAAATGGGTGCGCGTCTCTAAAGACGAATGCCAGATGTCCAGTCCAGCCTGGCGATGACAGGCTTTGCGATCAGGAGTGGCTTACTCACCCACTCAAGTATATCAGAGCCAAACAAAGAAGAAGATATTCCGATAGTGGCGAAGCTGAGATTACTAGTTAAGAGGGGTTCGGGAGATGATTTTGTGCAATTCTTCATATCGCCCACTCTCTATCAGGGGGTGAGGCGGGGAGATGGTACGAACCCTAGTATTGACTGTCGACCGGGACAATGATCTCGGGGTCAAGGCGGGTATCAGGGGGCCAGTGGTAGGAAGAAAAGCCACTTTAGCGGCGGCTCTGAGGTTAGGAATAGCAGATCCTGAGGAGTCGGATACCAATGCTATCCTAGGCGCCCTGCATCAGCATGATCGTCTGGCGGAAGAAGTGATTGGCGATGATGAGGTCCAGATTGCACTCCTGACTGGTGATGTGAGAGTTGGGGCTAGGAGCGATAGGGAGATTGCCACTCAGTTGGACGAGGTCATCCAAGAGTTCCAACCCGACAAAGCGATACTTGTGACGGATGGGGCGGATGATGAGGAGGCTTTGCCAATCATCACATCCAGAGTTCGTGTAGACCACATTGAAAAAATTATAGTTAGGCAGTCTAAGGGAATCGAAAGTACATATTACTATGTTGTGAAAGCCATCGAGGACCCTCGCTGGAGAGCGAGGCTTCTGGTCCCAATAGCCGCTGTGATGATTATTCTAGGTGTGGGCCTGATACTGCCTTCGGACTACGGTAGCGCATTGATAGGCACCTTGCCACTGATTATTGGAATCTGGCTACTTTCGAGGGGCCTAGGCTGGGAACAGCAACTTGATCGTCTGGTCAACGATATGCGGGCGGCTGCCACTGGAAGCCTACTCACCTCGATGTTATGGGCACTAGCTCTGGTATCAATGATGATCGCTGTCGTCACTGTGATACAGGTACTCTACGCCACCAGCTCAGAGATTGAGTCTTATGCATCTTCTATACTCCCCTCATCAACAAACTTTGATGTCGATGCAGTGAACAACGATATCGCGGTTTGGGTGATCGCAATTGACAACGCGCTTTCTTGGATACTGGTGGCATTCTTCTCATTGTTCCTTTCTTTGGGGGTTTTAAGATGGAAGGAGGGGTCCTTCACCGGTCAGAGTATCATGCTCCTAGCTACTGGTTTCGTCGCGTATTTCGTCATTTCGGCCATCAATGAGGTCTCACTGAGTATGCTCGGCGGTCAAGATTTGGACCTCCGTGTTGACTCGGTCGCGGCCACATGGTCACTCCCTGTTATGGCCATTCTAGGCAGGTATCTGATGAGTGTGATAGTTGATTCCCTATCCGAGGAAGATGATAGCGGAAGGGGTAGCGAGTTCTGGGGAGTCTAGTTCTCGAAGGTCGCATGATTCAAACATGCAGGGCACTTAACGGTTATTGGCCTGATGGAAGGAATCCCCAACGCAGCATTACAATGGGGGCAAATTATGGCCTGTTCGACCTCCGATTGCCTCTTTTTTCCTGAGTGACTAGGGTCGTACGAGAATCGATATTTATGCGTATTCTGAAGATAGTTGGGAGAACCTTCTACCTCCTCCATGGTACTGAACTTACTTTCCCTGTCTAAATCCGGATTGAAGGTTTTGGCTTGGTTGGAAGGCTTGGTCTCTCCCATTCGAAAATCCTCTAACTGGGAGACGATTTCACTTTCGCTGATTCCAAGCTCTCTGGAGATCTTGTCAATTGCAAGGGTCCTCTCATAATCACTCATCCCAACAAACTGCTGAAGTAGCACTGCAGGTATTCTTGACATAACTGCCGAAAGTGGGGGGCACTTTCAATACCCTCGGAAAGATGCGTCCCGTTTGAGATTATTCCGGGTCAACAATAGCTTCTGCCAGTGACTTCAATTTCCCTGAATCTAGATTCTCCCATGGGAATAACCCATCTTTGGTGGGTACTCTTCCAAAATGACCTCCGGATGATGTAGCAGAGTATATCGGTCTCTTTAGG
>CAXHBZ010000069.1:0-5839 GCA_964015215.1 uncultured Candidatus Poseidoniales archaeon
TCGTAGCACCGAGTCTCTTCAGGACCCTTGAGATCGATGACTTCGGTCGGTCCATAAGGGATTTGTGGCCGAAGTTTTTCGTATCCTTGGCAGTAATTGGTTTGTTGGGAACGGTGACCCTTTACCACGAGGGCACTTCAAACATCTATCAGTACTCTGTAACCGGCCTTACTTTCTTTTTGTCCAGTGTCTGCTACCTATTGATACCCCATACAAACAAGGCGACCGATGAGGGCAATCAGAAGCGTTTTGACATACTGCATAGGATGAGTGTCTCCTTCACGCTCATCATGCTGTTAATCAACATTGGATTCTTTTTCTCATAGCCGTGTAAAATTACAAGTTACTAAATCCCAAATGCCAGACCCCTACACGATAGGTGAACAGATGACTGATTTCTGTGATGATTGTGGGACTGAGGCTCAAACCTTGTCATACCACAGCAAATTGATACTTGATGCTACGGACAGATCGAAATCCGAAGGACTTGGGGAGAAAGTGGAGCTTTGTCTGGAATGCTATGAGATGATGGTGATTAAAGAGCAGATTGAATATTGGAAATCGCATATTCGAGAGGAGAGCAATCGTTCCTTGTAGTGTCGACTCAGAAAATGAAAAACGGCTTTCGACAAGTGACGAATCTCCAAATGAATGGTTTGGTTAGCGGATTGAACGCTATGTTTAGTATCCAGTCTGGTAATCGCATTATCCAACTTCCTATCCTAAAAGATAGTTTTGAGTTTCTCATAACGGAGCCCATTTGACGTTTCCATTCGAGTTCATAGTCATGCAACGAGGTCCCATTTTCCAAGTGTGATACTATTGTTTGTCCTGCAATCCTGCCCCCTATCATCGCAATAGTAATCCCCGCTCCGTTGGAGGGGAGTACCATCCCCGCAGAATCGCCGACCAACAGGTGACTACCCTTCACAAAGCTGCTTATAGTACCTGACATAGGAAGGGATCCGGCCCCCCTGAAGGTAATTTCCCCCTGATATTTGGATATGAATTCCTCCGCGAGAGAATTCAATGAGTTTCTCTTGGAGAGTTCCCTTTGTATGCCCAGCCCAATGTTTGCACCGCTCTCCTTGGGGAAGACCCAAGCATACCCTCCTGGGGCCATGGAACCGAAGTGAAGTTCGACAGCGTCCCCGAATTCACCATCCATTAGTACGAATTTGATTGGAATCTTGAGTGATGATTCACTCCAATATTTTCTCCTGAGAGGGTCATTGTGACCGCCTGCACCAACGATTACCTTCGCGTTGAGACGCCTTCCATCCCTCAGAACAACGGATCCCTCCTCGACTGTCTCTACCCTCGCTCCAGTCAAGTAGTGTGCCCCCTTGGATGAGGCCAGTTCAACCAACCACTCATCATGGATTACTCTGTTTAGCATCAAGCCATCAAACGGATACTTCAGGGGTTTTCCGGAGGGGGGGACAATATGCATCTCAGATGTTCTGCGAGAAATTGCTTCCTCGGGTGTTTGTAGCAAATCATCGACATCTGGAACATCCGGACAAAGCCTCCTCATCTCATCATTTGTTGGCACTAACTCCCCGCACTGCAGGGGCGAACCTATTGAATCTCTCCTATCTATGACCAGGACTTTTTTGCCTCCTTCTGCGACGTACCGCGCAGTGGTAGACCCTGCAGGCCCGCCCCCTATCACAATGACGTCCCAGTTTTCGGGTTCTTCGGTCATGGTATCCTCGAAATTACACTTTCCTGTTTCTAGAGATTACTGCTACCTCAGAGATGAGGTCCTTGGCGTCTGATGGAGGGAGTTTGGAGATTATCTCGAGAGCGCGATCGACGTGATTCTGAATGAGTTGCCTTGTGTATGAGAACGATCCGGATATCTCCAAGAGTGTAGTCAGCTCGTTCCACCTATCATCACTGAAATTGGTCAATACATCAGCTAAGTGCTCTCTCTCGGAGCCGTGTAAGATGGTCAGAGCGTGGATTATTGGGAGCGTCATCTTTCCTTCATGGACATCCGTTCCCCTTGGTTTCCCCATTTCCGGATCGCCAGTTAGGTCAAGAAGGTCGTCTACCAGCTGGAAGGCCCTGCCAAATTCAGTCCCGAAATCATACATCATTCTGGAAACCTCCTTGGAAGACCCAGCGACTAATGCCGCACAAGCTGTTCCCGTGGCGAAAGGGCCAACTGTTTTTCCATCGATTATCGAGTAGTAATCCTCAGGGGTGGTGGTGAGATCTCCAATATGGTTGAATTGTTGAAGTTCCCCTCTGGCAATATTCGTGCAGGAGCTTGCTATCATGTCGACAACGTCCATTTCATATCTCCCCCCTTTGGAGAATCCTAGAGCGAAAAGGTAGTCTCCAGCAATAATTGCGTGGGCCAGGCCATGTGATGAGTGGATGGTGGGTCTGCCCCTTCTGAATCTGGATTGATCGTATATGTCGTCATGTATCAGGGTAGCAGTATGAATCAACTCTGCAGACAATGCTAAGTCCATTACCTCCTTGACATCGTTTCCTCCCGCCGCTTCATATGAGAGGATGGCAAGTAGGGGCCTGAGCCTCTTCCCGCCAGATAGTAGAACATCCCTCGCTAGATCCATGGCTGGGGCGCCAGTAGAGGATATCGCCTCCTGTACGAGATTCTCCAGTTCTTCCTCGAAAAGATTCAACCTTCTCTCCAAGCCGCGCTTCACAGATAGCTTGGATACCATGTTATCATTTGTCTGAGCTGGGGTCGCATATATCAACGAGTGTGCGTGCGCTTGGCCGGGCACAGTGAGTGCTCCCCCCCTAGAGGTGGATGCGATGGAAGAAGGACTTACTCTAGCCACACTGGACTCCCATGATTGTCCAGTAGGTTCCAGGATGGCTTCTTTCCTCTCCTCAGAGGGGTCACCTGAGTTTAGGATTGACCTCACCCAGACACAAAGTCTGGAAGACGGCCTGAGGAGACTTGAGACTGGCGATATTGACATTCTTGCATCTCCCGCTCAGATGGTACACGGGAACATGATGGCCGTTCTTCGGGCTGAATGCAAGGTGATTGGCGCAAGAACACCTGTCAGGCCTTATCCTGTTCTAGTTTCAGAAAATAAATTACAGTACCAACCGAAATCGGCAATACTGCTCTGCGATAGCAAACTGATTAGGAGGCAACTAAGAAGGGCGAGGAGGGGAATCAGAGTACTCTCTCCTCAGGCATATGCACATTTTGAGGGGATTGGGCCAATCCCAGATGACCAACTCAGTTTGACAGGGTGGATGGAAGGGCTAAGAGAGTCTGGCGATATTGATGGATATGTAATAACAAGGGGACTCTACGACAGATGCCAACTGGTCAGCAGGAGGCATTCTCTACTACCTGATGGACTAAATGAAGGGGATCCACGGTTTATTCCACCCGCTTACTCGGACTTGGTAGTATTCGTGGCTAGGAATCGCTTTCCGATTAGTATTGCCGAAGAGATTTCCGAGAAAGAGGGAGAAACTGTTTGGTGGGTTCAGAATAGCATGATTGGCTCGTTGGATAACGAATCACTGGAGAAGATGGGGATTATGGTCAGACACCGACAAGTCAGATCGCTGATTAAGCAGGCAGAGTCAACTCGTGATTTGACATTGGAGCAGGTGTGTCTTGATCCCGACGGAGAGGTTATCGAGGAAGAGGTACATGTGGAAATAAGAATGGAAAGATTGTCAAAGGATGGGAAGAGGACCGTGGGACTTCACCGGGTAATAAGATACTCAGATTTCGAAAGGGCCACGGTCGCTTCTTTGAGGGACTGGGAGACAATTCTCAAGGAAGTTTCTAGAGACGTTCCCAAAGACTTCCACGATGATCCCGATAGTCCGCCGTTTATCCATCTGGATGATTAACGAGGGGATGCTCAATCCCCAGAATTTGTGAGGGCGGAAAGAAATATGCACGCAACGGATATGACTGCGCTGTCATCCCGAGAACCGGCGCTCCCATGATCTACGACATGTCCTCCCTCGACTCGCTGTACCGGGGAAGGTTGGTTGAGTTACGGGAAATGGCCGAAACACGAAGAATTTCGAAGAGTGGTTCTGTTGAGGTTCTGCGCGCTCGTCTTATACACAACATCGTGCTAAAGGACATGGACCTCTCTTGGGATGGGATTCAAAGCATGAGTCACAATGAGCTTGGGGAAATTCTCAAAATTTTTGGAATAAAATCATCCGGGTCCCAAAGAGAGAGGCGCCAGCGTCTCTGGCTCCACCTGAATTTCGACTCGCGCAGGATGACAATTGAGAGGCTTGCGGAAATGGATAGGGACGAGCTTCATGAACTCTGTGTGAGGCTAGAATCGCCATTGACGGGAAACAGGACTGTCCTGATGGGAAGAGTAGCAGGAGTGTTGACCAACCAACTTAACGGATGGGGGAGGATCAAAAGAAGCCTCAGGAGAAACGGCCTGAAAATGTCAACGACCACCAGTCACTCTGAGGATGGAGGAGATTACGTGGAGGAGAATGAGGCTCTGGATTTTGATTTTCATTTGGAGTCGTCCGGTGCGGTTGTTGAGGATGCGCATGATTCCCTTATTCTGGGCATAGACACCCTAGTGCCTGAGGTACAGCAGGACCTCAGGGTAATTTCCTCGTATGCATCTGAGATTGATCGGATTGTAGGGACGATATTGAGAGGAAGCGGGGGTGTCTGGGGAGAGGGGCAGAAGGAACTTATGCTAAGGTTGTCTAAGAGAAGGGGGTGGCCAGTGGACAATGAGACGGTTAGAACCAGACTTTCTCGTGTTTCCACCGACATCGCGGAAATTCGCGGTGCGAGAATCGGAGAGTTTGGGAGGATGAGTAGCAACACAATACTGAGAGAGCACGTGATTTCCGAATCATCAGCACGAAGGATAAGGGAGAAAATGGAGATCGCCGATTCACTGTTGGATGAGATAGGTCCTTAGAGGATCTGGAAAAATCCAAACCTTGGCTCGATAATCGTTCCATCGACATCCCTCATTCCTTCTATCGCGTCCTCCGCATCCTCTCTCGAGAATCCCGATTGAACGCATGCGAGAATAATCGAGTCGTATTCCGCGCCTTGGCCTGCGTCTGCTGATTCAATCGCTCTGATGATTGTGGCAGATATGTCCCCTGCAGGCTCGATTGGAGCTTTTGATTCTGGAGATGCAGGGATTTCATCGGCCCCAGTCACTTCGGAGCGAGACATCTCCAGTTCAGCTTCGGCCATGCTGGACCTCCCAGACGCAATAGACAAGGCCTGTAGGACTCCTACCCTGTAATTCTCTAGATCAAATTCCGGATAGTGTGACCTCGACTGAGCCATGCCCTCGGCTAAGTCTCTCGGGATGCCTCCGTCTACGAGAGATGACGCTACGGCCTCCAATCCAGCTGAGTCTTCGTAGGCCTTCATTCTTCTCAAAGTCGCTTCAGCCGCATCAACCAACCACCTGGAGTACCTCTCCTTGTCAATTATTGCCAACTGCTCCACTCTAAGGGAAGTGAATACCCCGCCGTCCTCGGTTTCAAACCACCTAGCCTTTCCGACTAGGGACATCAAGAATCTGTCACCTGATTCAAATCTAGCTAACAGCTCTTCCGCCTCTGGGTGCATCTCTTCTTGGAAGGGAGCAATGTTGAATACATGGTTTCCCGTTGGGTCCCTTATATGTCCAGAATAGCTAGGGCCGTTGTCTCCGTCCCTTCTCTCCAACCTGTCTATCACTCCTGAGACCAAGGCCCTATTGACTCTGGCCCCAAGTTTGGTGATGACGAAAGAGGGGTCGAATTCCCCTGTTCCCATCTCGGTCAGAGAAGCGTCTGAATACTCCTGCGCAAGCATCCTTATTGC
>CAXHBZ010000070.1:0-5656 GCA_964015215.1 uncultured Candidatus Poseidoniales archaeon
CTTTGGGAGCTTCGGGTTCTTCCTGGAGGGACTCTGGCTCATCTTCCTCAATTTCCTCTATCATCTCTCCAGTGATTTGATCAGGTATTTGCTCGGCTGGGACTGTCTCAACATCCTCAGGAGAATCTGAAGTCGGCAATACTAGATCCACTTGTTGTACCGTGATTTCTTCTAATTTCTCTTCTCCGCCCTCAGGAACCTCAAACTTAGTTACGAACTCTGGTGCATCGTCTGGAGTCAATTCATACTCTTCCTCATCCTCTCCCTCTGCTATGGGCTCGGGCGTATCGACTGTGAGTGCAAAGCTCGGTTTCTGCTTGGTAACGACAGACTCGTCTTTTCCATATTGCTTGACATCTATAGTCACATCGTCCATAGTGAATGTTGTTCTGGACCAATCTACAACCTCGTCTTCTTTTTCTTCTTCAAAATCTGAGAGGAGTTCGTCAAAGAGTTCCGTGGTCTCTTCTTCCTTGAAATTACTGGCTTGCTGATGAGATGCTAAATTGAGTTGGTAGGAGCACCTGGAGCAAGCCTCCGATCCTTCCGGATTCTTCTCTTGGCAGAGAGGGCATTCAACTGTTTTTACAGGTACCTTACGATTGAATTTGAATCTATCAAACACCTACGCATCCCCCCCCTAGTATTCACCTCCACTAAACACATCGTATAATCCTCACGGGGATATGAGTGTTCTGACCGGCCCTAAGATGGTGACAATTCTCAGGGAATGGTGATGAGGGAGTTCTCCTGCGGTATGGCGTGGATACTGATGATGATGAGCGCCGATCTCGCTTCAATAGGAGTCAGGACCATCATGAGCTGTATCAGAAATTGATTCGTTGGGAACTTGATGATGAGCTTTCTGCCACAGAAAAAAGACTCAGGGATTGGTCCAAGGAAAGGCTTGTTTCCAATGGTCTCGCTCTCTTTGACCTGATTGCCAAGCCTGACGGTTGGCTCTTTGATCAGAGGATAGTGAAACTCAGGAAAAGGAATAGGTCCGATCTGGGACAGCATAGGTTCAGACAAGGCGATATTGTGATGCTAAGTAGAGGCGACCCACTATCAGAAAAGCCTATTGAGGCAATAGTCAGTGATAGGAGGAGAGACTCGGTCAGAGTTGTAATTAGCGAAATACCATCTGACTTGAGGAAAGACTCGTGGAGAATGGACAGAGGAGCAAATAGGGTCGCTTACGACAGGATGAGGGACTCTCTGAATTCAATTTTCCAAGAAGAGGGGGGAGTTCCGCTCAGAGATCTCATTCTTGGTTCTGTACATGATCCTTCGGGAACTGCGTCTCTACCTCCTCAGCTGGGCAATCCCCGAGGGAGGAACTTCATCTTGGACTCATCAATGAATGAGTCTCAAAGGAAGGCCGCTATGGCCGCGGTACAGCAGAGGATTACTTTGATTCAGGGACCACCTGGAACAGGGAAGACCCATACAGCAGTCAGAATAATTGAGGCATGGTCACAACAAGATTTTGGGACAATATTAGCGGTCGCAGACTCAAATGTTGCGGTAGATAACTTACTGGAGGGATTACTGCGAATGGGAGTGAGGGCTGTGAGGCTTGGACAGCCAGTGAAGGTAAGGGAGGGTTTGCGGGAAGCAACAATGGACGCTTTGATGGAGAGACACCCTCTCCGTAAGGACTTGGTCGATCATCTGGAGCTCAATGAGAAGCTAGGTCGGAAAATAAAGGGCATGAGAGGTGGTAAGGAGAAGGGCCTAGCCCACAGAGACTTGAGCAGGGGATGGAAGGAAGTTAGGAAAATTGAGGGTCAGATGAGAGATGATATCCTAGACAGAGCACAGGTACTCTGTTGCACATGCATAGGCTCTGGCCACGAGATCCTTGATGGTAGAAGGTTTAGCCAAGTATTGATAGATGAAGCCACTCAAGCCACAGAACCGTCTACCCTAGTTCCAATCGTACGAGGCGCCAGACAACTGGTGCTTGTCGGAGATCATAAACAACTCTCTCCCACTGTGATTTCCAGGAGAGCGTCAGAGGGAGGACTGTCAAGATCTCTTTTCGAACGAATTATGGACATGGGGATATCTCCTCATTTGTTAACAAGGCAATACCGTATGCACCCAGGAATTTCTGAGTTCCCGAATCAACAGTTCTACTCAGGAAGATTGGAGAATGGGGTCTCTGGTTCAGAAAGGAAGGCTCCTGCGGGAATTCTCTGGCCCGATTGGGAGAGGCCAGTTGCATTTTTACCCGTCGAGGGAGGGGAAATGGTAGGACCTGATGGTGCATCCAAGGAGAACGTGATTGAGGCCTCATGGGTCGCAAAGATAGTAGAGGATATAGTCAATGCCGGAGAAGTTGATGTGGGAGATATAGGTGTGATCACACCATATGCGGCACAGGTTAGAGCCATTCGAGACATTCTACCTGAGGACCTCTCATCCATGGAAGTCAAGACGGTTGACGGTTATCAGGGGAGGGAGAAAGAAGTGATTGTTTTCTCTTGTGTCAGGTCTAATTCAGAAGGAAAGATTGGTTTCCTTTCTGATCCAAGAAGATTGAATGTCGCACTAACCAGAGCGAAGAGGGGGTTGATAGTGATCGGTGATCCTTCCACGCTGAGGGAAGATGAAAATTGGTCGGCATGGCTGGAGCATGCCAAGAAACATAACCTTGAGGCGTGGCACATCATCGGAATGGGTTGAGGGAGTCCAATGGCAGATCACGATTCACCCATTTCTCTATCCCCCGCGGGGGGTTCAATAGCAAGGGCAATAGTGGCAGAGAAGAATTCTGAACACTGGAATCTTCCTGAAGGAACGATACTTGCTTCTGCCACTAGGAGGGGAACTTCATTCGCGATTGATGTAGTGATTGTTTCAACTGTATTGATGCTAGTTACTAATTTCCAATTGATGAATGTCTGGATCCTTGAGACCTGGATGACATCGACACATCATTCGGTTGCATACACTTTTGTTCTGCTGGCATCTCACTGGCTTTATTGGAGAGTGACTGGAATTAAGTTTTCCAGATCTCTTGGACAGAGGGCGATGGGTCTGGCTGTAGTCGCTGAAGACGGAAGTGAAATGACTAGCGGGATGTGGGACAGGAGGGCTTTCCGGAAATTGGTTTTATTGATACCTCTAATCAACATCTACGTCGGAGCATACGAGGTTGCCAGAATATACCAAAGACATACCCATCAGACCAATACCGATCTAAGAGTGGGTTCAATTGTAGCACACGCCTACTCACTCCCACCTGCAAATAGGCGTCATATCAGGTAGATAACATGGAAGAGGTGTTAGCGGTCCTAAATCGAGGGGGTTGTGCGGTATATCCAACTTCCACTCAACCGGCACTAGGTTGTATTCCGGAGAGTTCGGCATTGGATCAGCTCTATTCGCTAAAAGGCAGAGATAGTAGTCAACCAGTGAGTCTAGGAGTTGCGAATTTAGGGCAGGCCCGTGAGATCGCTTTCATACCAAGTGAGGTAGAAGATATGTTGGACTTCTTCCCTAGGGGTTCCATAACAGTGGTACTAGATGCTAGGACGATGCTTGATATGAGGCTTGGAGGGAAGAGGGTAGCGATAAGAGTTGTATCACATGACGTAGCCAGGGAGCTAATCGAAGAAATTGGCCCTTTGACTGCCACGAGTGCAAATTTGTCCGGCAGTACCCCCCATCTGGACACATCTCTGGCCGCACAATCACTTTCTACCTCGGATATCAAAGTCCATCATGTTAGAGGCGTTTGTGGGGGCAACATACCCAGTACCTTGATATCTTGGCAATCCTCCACTGGCTCACCCGATGCTACAGGAACCAAGGTGCTTAGAGAAGGTTTAGTCAAAGAGAAGGAGGTTTTTGATTGGTTGAAGAATCTGATTTGAAGCAGTGGAGGGACGCAGGCCATGTCGCTAGGAGAACTCTGGAAGGAATCAAGGGAGAGATTGTAGCCGGGAAGGGCTGGAATGAAGTTATTGACTCTGCGGAGAGGTTCATACGAAGACATGGCGGGCAGGCAGCATTTCCTGTCACAATATCAGTGAATGATTTTGCTGCTCATTATACCACAAATACAGAATTAAGCCCTCCGGATGGCTGGGACAGAGAAATGGTGTTTGAGAAAGGGGACTTGGTGAAACTGGACGTCGGTGTTCACATCAAAGGCGCCTTGGGAGACAATGCAATGACTCTGGAAGTGGGAAACGGAGGAAATCATACTGACCAGATCAAGGCTGCAAGAGAGGCACGGGATGCGGCGATAGAGAAGATGCATCCTGGTACTCCATGGCATGTCGTGGGAGCCGCTGCTGAGCAGGTTTCCAGAGACTATGGTTTTGCACCGATTTCAAATCTGTGCGGTCACAAAATGGAGAGATGGAGCCTCCATGACGGGGTTTCTATCCCGATGTATGCTTGTGGCGCGAACAACCCAGGTTTCAGGGGAACGGTCGAGGAAGGAGGTGTATATGCTGTAGAGCCATTTAACACAACGGGCAAAAGTGGCATGGTAGAAAATGTTAGTCCCCATAATTCTTCCAATATACTCAGAGTGACAGGGAATGTGAAAATCAGGCGTGCACTGGAAAAGAAGAAGCTGAAGCCTCTAGGGGCAAGATTGGCTCATTACATAGAGGAGCGCTACAGCACTCTACCTTTTGCTGAAAGATGGGCGTTCCCCCTCCTGGAAAAGCCGTTTCCCGAAGAAGATGAGGAGTCTCTAAGAAGAAAGTGGGGGCAATTGGTAAAGAAGTTGACTTCCATCAGGTTCCTTGAGGTATACTCTGCATTGAAGGACCAAGATGGGGGATACGTTGGACAGTTTGAGCACACAGTATATGTTGCGGAAGGCGGAGCAGAAGTTCTATCCGTATCTTAGCCCGATGAAAATGTCGGGAAAAGTTGCTTTTTCCAGATATTTCCAACAACGATTATCTATCACCTGCTCTTAGTAGCCCATGTACGGGGCCGAAAGGTTCTCGCTGAGTGCATCCCATCCCTTCGCAATTATCTCTCGCCCTGTACACCTAAACGGATTCAGGCTTGGCCTTGGCATCGCCAAAAATCGTTACTGCTATGATGGCTACGAAAATCAGAATCATTCCAGCGGACTGTTGGGGTGAGGGGGACTCGTTAAGGAGAAAAATACCCCATATTATCGTTAATACCGGCTGGATGAGTACTGCGAACGAAGTGTGGGCTCCTGGGAGTCTGGGAAGTGCAAATGTTATTGCTATCCAACCCGCAACTTGGCAAGAGAGTGCCAGAGTCAGTAACCATGCATGATCTGGCCATGTTATTTCGAAGTTTATTTGTTGGACGCCTAAAGGTTCCAATGGCATCATCCCTAGAAATAGAAGGCCTACGGTAGCCCCAAGGGTAGCATCGAATTGTGCATTGGCAGCTGGGGCCATCTGCCTATTGGAGTACCGGTAGAGAATCAGGAATGATGAGTAGAAGAAGGCGGCTAGAACCGCACCAACTACCCCTTTTCTCGGATCCTCTCCGTAAGGCGATCCGTCCCATATTCCTGAAATTAGGGCAAGTCCCAATACCACTACAGGCAGTGATAGCAGAATCGAGCGATTTGGACGCTCCCCCAGGAGCTTCCAGCTGACCAATGTCACTATGATGACCTGGGAGTTACCAATTAGAGTAG
>CAXHBZ010000071.1:0-5650 GCA_964015215.1 uncultured Candidatus Poseidoniales archaeon
GTCCTAAGACTTGGACACAGGGTCGACCGTGACAAGAGAATGACCTCACATCTTGGCCTTACAGCAAGAGCATTCGGTGCGAATAGGGCGATTCTTTCGGGGGATAATGACAAAACTCCTTTGGAAACATGGAAATCGGTGACCACTAGGTTCGGAGGCAGTTTCGAATGCAGATACGAGCCAAAGCCAATGGGCTGGTTGAAATCATTCAAAAAATCCGGTGGGAAAATTGTACATTTGACCATGTACGGCAAGCCTTGGAATGAGGCAGTTGGAGAAATCCCGTTAGAGGGAGATGTCGTGATTGTGGTTGGCGGTACCAAGGTACCGGGGGAATTATTCGGTATCGCAGATTACAATGTAGCGATAGGAAACCAGCCCCACTCTGAGGTCGCCGCATTGGCAGTTTTTCTGAACACATATCTCGGACCAGTTGAAGACAGGCACTTTGAGGGCGGGGAGGTTTCTGTGATGCCCAGTGAGGACGGGAAAGTACTGGTTACAAATGACGACCGTTAGGTCGTGATGTCTGTTTTCTTTGTCAATGATTAAGTGACGTACTTGAGCAGCTTTGCTGATGTCGGACGGTGCGGTGCGCCAAGGATTCTCACCGGGAGAGGGAGTTCCCGGTGTTTCCGAACCACCTGTGTTTCCAGATGCTACAGACGGTCTTCTCGAATCTGCAGTTCGCGATGCGCCAAGCGATGTCCGAGGAGTACTGATTCTGGCCGATGGCACGAAGTATGAAGGAGTTCTTTTTGGAGCCGAGGGTATTGCACAAGGAGAACTGGTTTTCACCACTGGAATGGCGGGTTATCAGGAAAGCCTGACTGACCCATCTTTCGCAGGTCAGGTACTCACGTTTACTTGGCCTCTGCTCGGGAACTATGGTGTAATTCCTGGGATTTCAGAGTCTTCCCGGGTTCATCCAAGAGGAGTCGTCTGCAAGCAGATGATGAGGGTCCCCGACCATAGGGACTCCGTGGGAAGTGTGCACGATCTTCTAGTTTCACATGGAATTCCTGGGATTGAAGGAGTCGACACGAGGGATCTAACTAGAAGGGTAAGAGAATATGGCACCTTACTTTGTGTCTTTGGTCCTGCTGATAGAGAATCAGATATGCAGTCGATACTTTCCAAAATGTCCCCCCCAGACGAGGGGGATCTGGTCCAATCCGTAACAATCGAGAAATCCATACTAGCCAACCCTGGGGCTGTTGATGAAAATGGGCAAAAGCTACCAAGGCTTGCTGTCTTGGATTGTGGAATAAAATACAATATCATCAGGGAGCTTTGCAAGAGATTCGAAGTCGTTTGGTGCCCCGCTTCAATGACATTCGATGAAATCATGCATCAGTGGAATCCCGATGCGCTATTCGCTTCCAACGGTCCGGGAGACCCCGCTCACAAAGGAACTGCTACTGTGGCTAGAGAATCTCTGGCGGCCGCAGTGAGGGCTGACATGCCTGTTATGGGAATTTGTTTAGGGCACCAATTGATGGGCCTAGCGGCGGGCCTCAGAACTTACAAACTAAGATATGGGCACAGGGGCTCAAATCAGCCTGTAGTTGACCTAGTCACCGGGAAAGTCAACATTACTAGCCAGAATCATGGTTTCGCAGTTGAAGATCCTAGCAAAGGGATGTTGGCCCCCCACCCTTCAGGAGCTTGCTCAGAAAAAGGAAGCAATATTTTGGAGGCCGAATTCACCGTCAGGCATGTCAATGCAAATGATAGGACTGTGGAGGGATTGGATTTGGTAGGAAAACCAGCATTCACAATCCAGTTCCATCCGGAGGCCTGCCCAGGTCCCCATGATGCCGCGCTCCTTTTCGATAGATTCGCCGACATAGTAGCAGATCACCTCTCAGGAGACCCACAGCCCGCCATAGTAGGTGGAGGTGGAAAATAGTGCCAAGAAGAAACGACCTTTCTCGTATTGTGATTCTCGGAAGCGGGCCCATCAGAATTGGTCAAGCTGCGGAGTTTGATTTCTCGGGGTCCCAAGCATGTAGAGCTTTGAGAGACGACGGGTATGAGGTAATCCTGATCAATTCTAATCCCGCTACTATCCAGAATGATCCAGAAATGGCCGACAGGATATACATAGAGCCACTGTTGCCAGAGGTAGTAAAGAGGATACTAGAGATCGAAAAACCGGATGCACTTCTGGCTGGCATGGGTGGCCAAACTGCATTGAATATAGCCTCGGCACTTGCTAAGGAAGGAACATTGGATGAGCTAAATGTCGAGCTTATTGGATGTGACTTGGCATCAATCGATGAGGCTGAAGACAGGGATTTATTCAAACGGGTCTGTGAGAGTATAGACCTCCCAGTATGCGAAGCAGTCGCATGCTCATCCATAAACGAGGTTCTGGACGCGGCAGACAAAATCGGACAATACCCCCTACTCATTCGTCCTGCGTTCACTCTTGGCGGCTTGGGAGGGGGAACAGCGTTCAATAGAGGCGAACTCGTTGAGATTGCTAGCCAAGGCCTACTTCAGTCTGCAATAGGGCAGGTACTGATCGAGGTGAGCATACTTGGTTGGCAGGAACACGAATATGAGGTCATGAGAGACGCGGCTGATAATGCAATCATCGTCTGTACTATGGAGAATCTTGACCCTATGGGGGTGCATACAGGGGAGTCTGTAGTTGTCGCACCACAACAAACTCTGTCAGATAGGGATCATCAAATGCTAAGGGATGCGGCCCTGAAATTGATAAGAAGATTGAATATCAAAGGAGGTTGCAATGTTCAATTCGCTGTTGAACAATCTTCAGGCCAGTATAGGGTGATAGAGGTCAATCCTAGAGTCTCTAGGTCCTCTGCCCTGGCATCGAAAGCAACTGGCTATCCGATTGCTAGGATGGCCGCACTGATTGCTGTGGGCTACACACTGGACGAACTTCCCAATCCGATAACAGGACAAGGAACCACTGCCGCCTTCGAGCCCACACTCGATTACTGCGTCGTGAAA
Organism: uncultured Candidatus Poseidoniales archaeon; assembly: GCA_964015215.1. Classification (GTDB taxonomy): domain Archaea; phylum Thermoplasmatota; class Poseidoniia; order Poseidoniales; family Thalassarchaeaceae; genus MGIIb-O5. The sequence goes on from CAXHBZ010000071.1 coordinate 2,986, forward strand.
ATTCCAAGATGGCCTTTTGACAAGTTCAGGACCGCTGATCGAACGATTGGGACTTCGATGAAGTCAACTGGGGAAGTCATGGCAATCGGGAGGTGCTTCGAGGAGGCATTCCTCAAAGCATGGGCCAGCCTAGAATATGGGAAACCACATCCAAGGCCTCTGACTATGGCCGATTCCTCTGGGGGAGAGACGATGGACGAAAGGTCATCGGAACCACTGCCCACTGCTATCTTGGAGGATTGGCTCAGGGTTCCAACGGATAGAAGAATGTCTGCAATTATGGAAGCGTTCAGGAGGGGATATTCGCTTGAGGATGTCAGAGACCTCACAGGAGGAGTCACGAGGTGGTTCTTACATAGATTCGAAAAGATGGCAGCAATAGAGACCGAGATTAGAGCCGCAGGGGAAATGGGACTGCGTCCCTCGGAGATTCCGGAATCGGAAATGAGGTCATGGAAGGGAGTTGGATTCACTGATTTGCATATTGCTGATGCACTATCTGGGTTCCCTTCCACCGGATTCAAAGACCTCCCTGCTGGTAGGGGGGAGATCGCCGTCACATTCAGGAGGCATGAGATGGGAATCCACCCAAGGTTCAGAATGGTGGACTCATGTGCCGCTGAGTTTGCAGCTGTGACTCCATATTATTACTCAACATATGAAGGCGGTACTGCCGAAAATGGGGTAGATTTGGTTCCAGGTATAGAAAGTAAAACAAAACATAGGGTGGTGGTAATTGGATCAGGGCCAATAAGAATTGGCCAGGGAATCGAGTTCGACTATGGTTGTGTCCATGCCGTGGGAGCAATCAGGGAAATGGGCCATGAGGCGATTATAATCAACAACAATCCAGAGACAGTATCCACGGATTTCGACACTAGCGACAGACTTTACTTTGACCCTTTGAATCTAGAATCGGTTTCCGAAATTCTCCTCAGGGAGAGGGCCCATGGGATACTTTTGCAATTTGGAGGTCAAACAGCGATAAATTTAGCACTCCCTCTTTCTGAGAGTCTTTATCATTTAGAAAAAATGGGCTTAAACTTGAGCATTGAGGGGACTACTCCGGAATCTGTAGATGAAGCTAGTGATAGACAAAGATTTGAGGATTTTGCGAAGAGATGTAATCTCAGGATGCCCAGAGGGGCAACCGCAATCGAGCCAGAAGGAGTGAGGAAAGCGGTTACCAAAATTGGTTACCCCGTGCTAATACGACCCTCATACGTCCTAGGTGGCAGAGGTATGGAAATATTGTCTGATGATAAGCAATTGGAAGCCTACATGAGGGAAGCATACCTATCTCCTGATAGACCTTTGCTAATTGATGAATACCTCGGAAACGCCATTGAAATTGATGTGGATGCGGTCTGTGATGGAAAAGAGGTCCTGATAGGCGCAATAATGGAGCACCTTGAAGAGGCTGGAATTCACTCAGGGGACTCTACCTGTTTCATACCTCCTCAGAATATTCCAGAAAGTATTCTCAGCCAAGTAGAGGAATGGACTACAGTAATAGGCACAGAACTAGGAATAATCGGTTGTTATAACATACAATTCGCAATCAGAGGTGAAGATTTGTATGTCTTGGAGGTGAATCCTAGAGGGTCCAGAACATTCCCATTCGTGGCAAAGGCTACAGGGGTGCCATTGGCTAGAATAGCCGCTAGGGTGGCTTTGGGAGAGAATCTATCTTCACTGGACATTCCAAAACCGCAAACCGAGGCAGTCTCGGTAAAAGCTCCGGTCTTCCCCTTTATCAAACTCAGAGGCCTAGACCCAGCTCCAGGACCTGAAATGAAGTCAACAGGAGAGGTCATGGGCTCTCATGCGAGGCCCGCCGCAGCCTATCTAAAGGCACGAATGGCCACAGAATTACCCGTTCCCACGACGGGTGGTGTGTATATCACAGTAAAAGATGAAGACAAACAGGGTACGATCCGACTGGCCGAGAGACTCAAAGAAATGGGATTCAAAATATTCGCTACGCCTGGCACGGCTTCAGCTCTTAGAAATGGCTCAGTCGATGTGGAGACATGTTATAGGATAGCAGAAAGAAAGTCCCCCGATGCGTTAGATTTGATGAGGAGAGGAATGATCCAATTGGTGATCAATACCCCAACCTCAACCGGGGGTGCAGTATTGGATGGGAACATGATGAGAAGACTGGCGGTTGAGCTTAACATTCCATTTGTGACCACAATGGCTGGTGCTAGGATGGAGGTAGAAGCCATAGCAGAGATGCAACTAGGTACTCCAGAACCGAGGTTATTGGAGATATCGTCTTTGAAGTAATTGACGCCTATATCTTGCCAGTTATTTCCTTTCTGTCGACCTCTACGTATTCACCTGGGTCAATCGAGTATTCTTCAAGGTCTAAATCTCCAATAGAAGCTCTGTGTAGGAATAAAACTCGATTTCCAAGTGCTTCGAGCATCCTCCTTATTTGTCTTTTTTTTCCCTCATATATCGTAATTTCAACATCATAGTCACTAATTTTACTCACTTTGGCGGGTCGGGTTGTGTACGAGGTACGGCTCTCATCATCAGAATGATAGATTTCTATCCCCTCTGTGAGAGATGAGATATCCTCAGATGTGATTTTGTTAGCCACTCTTAGGTTGTAGGTTTTCCCTATGTTATTGGACGGATTTGAAATCTCATTCAC
>CAXHBZ010000072.1:0-5556 GCA_964015215.1 uncultured Candidatus Poseidoniales archaeon
ATGTTACACTCGCGAACCCATGCTGAGGAGCTTTGCGAACGCTAGAAAGACGAGTGTAATACTCATTACAGTACTCATGATAGGCACTCTTGGCCAAGTATCCAGTCCATCATCGGCGGAACAAACAATCAGCCAACCAGATACATACATCTCCCAGTTTGGCCCCGGTTTCGCCGAAACTGAAATAGCGTCTTCGATTGACAATCTCGATGTTCCAAGAGATCTGGAATTCCATCCGAGTCCAACTCGGGGGAATGAGCTTTGGATTGTAAATAGGGCGACTGACAGTGTTACGATCGTTCACAACACTGGTCAATCAGACCAATACTCAGAGCATAGATTGGACTCAAACAGAAATCACTTCATGGAGGAGGTGAGCGCTCTCGCGTTTGGCGATTGGCATGAGGAATTCGACTACCAGTTCGCAACGGCACAGGAATCAAGGAATACGTACAATGGACAGGCGAGTCCCAACAATTTCATGGGGCCTGCACTTTGGCCATCTTCCCTGAGCCATTTCGCCGAGGAAAACCAAGATCCAGGAGGAAAGCTCGGTAGCCATATTGACATGCTCCACGAGAGCCCCATGGGAATGGGCATAGCCCATGACTCTGATAACGTCTTTTGGTACAACGACGGGTACTACGGAGAGTTAGTACGCTACGATTTCCAAGAAGATCATGATACTGGCGAGGATGACCACTCTGATGGCAAGGTGAGGAGATATGCGGATATTTCTCTGACTAGGGAGCCAGGGGTTCCGGGACATATGGAACTGGATCACACAAATGGAATATTGTACATCGCCGATACCGGTACTGGAAGAGTGATTTGGGTGGACACCGATGACTCCGGAGCTACCGTTGATGACATTATGGACGACGAGTCCAGAATGGAACCACTTGCTGAGTACAGTGAGGTCACAGGAATAGAGTGGGGGATTCTGGCTAGTGGGCTCTCATCTCCGTCAGGTATCGCATTGTATGAAGGACTTCTGTTTGTTTCACAGAATGGCAATGGGGACATCACTGGTTTCAACCTCGACTCAGACGGCAAGGGATTCTCGAATTCTAGGACGGTCAGTACAAACGCTGGATCGATCATGGGCCTCGAGGTCGGGCCAGAAGGCAAGCTATGGTATGTCGACTCCTTGAATAATCTCGTAATAAGACTAGACCCTCACGAAGACACGGATTTCGACCAGGTTAGAGACAGTGTGGACGCATATCCAAATAACAGCTTACTATGGTCTGATAAAGATGGAGACGGATATGCGGATCAACAGGGCACCAACATCTCTGATGACTGCCCTGACACCTATGGTTCCTCGACATCTGGCTCCACAGGGTGTTTGGATTCAGATGGAGACAGCTGGGCGGATGGATATGACGAGTTCCCGATCGAAGCTACCCAGTGGGAAGATGCGGATGGCGACGGATACGGTGACAACCAATCAGGCGCTAATCCAGATAAGTGCCCCGCCGTCCAAGGATTTTCCCAATACGATAGAATGGGTTGCCCGGATGCGGACGAGGACGGATACTCCGACCCGTCATCAGACTGGACTGTGGCTGACGGAGCAGACGCATTCCCGACAAAGTACACGCAGTGGAAAGACTCAGACTTCGATGGCTTCGGTGACAACCCATCTCCTGCTTATCTCCCAGATGACTGCCCAAACGTAGCGGGCACGAGCACCCAAGACCGGTTTGGCTGCCAGGACACCGATGGAGACGGTTGGTCTGACGATGGTGACGCGTTCGTTTACGAACCCAGCCAGTGGTCCGACACCGACTCCGATGGCTTCGGTGACAACCCATCTCCTGCCCAACTCCCCGATTTTTGTCCTAACCAGTGGGGGAACTCGACAGCTTCGTTGCTTGGATGCCATGACTTTGATGGAGACGGCTGGGCGGATATCGAAGACTCCCACCCAGAGAACGAGCAGATATGGAGCGACTCCGACGGTGATGGATACGGTGACCAAGTGGGCACAGAACTCTCAGATGATTGTCCAGAGATCTTCGGTATCTCGAGTGAGGATAAACTGGGTTGCATCGACACAGATGGAGATGGCTGGTCGGATGAAGGTGATTACTACCCATCAGACCCAAGCAGGCACACGAGATCTTTACTCCCAATAATCGTGATTATCTCTATCCTAGTCTTGGTTGCTTCAGTTGCCGGCTACGTAGTTAGAAGGAAATAGCGTCCAAGAACTAAGAAGACTCGCGACTTCCCAATATTCGATCTATCCTGTGACTCGCCTCCTTAGCGAGCTCCCAGTAAGCAGAGCTTCCCGGGTTGGATTTGTTGGGACTCTTGGCAATCACAATTGGCGCTCCTTCTAGAGGGGCCTCAGCGATAGCCACGAGCCTCGGTATCTCAGTCTCGAAAACCCTGTCCCCGAAGTGCTTCCTAGCCTGCTCGGCCACCTTCTCCCCTAGCCTGCTGTTGCTCTGTACCAGTGTCATGGCTATGCCGAACATCTTCAGGCTCGGATTTATGCTCCTTTGAACGTCCTTAATCATCTCCAGCATTTGCCCCATCCCCTCAAGGGAGTAGAACTCCGCCTGCACTGGTATCAGGACCCACTCGGCAGCTGACAGCCCGTTTATTGTCAGGAGGCCCAAGGAGGGAGGCGTGTCCACGATCACTACGTCGAAGCTCCCTCCAGCCTGTTGCAAAGCTAACCTGAGCCTATGCTCCCTCCCTATTCTGGTAGCGAGATCTATCTCAACTCCAGACAGGTCAAGGTCAGCTGGCAGGACCCATAGGTTACGAGCCTCGACCGTCTTAGGAGCACCCCTCTTCCTATCCGGGTTGTGCCTCTTCCAAGACTCCCTCATCGCCACAGTCAACTGGGCGGGGTTGAGGATGCATTGCTGAAGCGGAACAGTGGAGTCGCCCACCCCTCTCTTGAACAGCTCATTCATCGTAGGTCCAAGGGATCTCTTGTCGATGCCGAAGGTGGTCGCGACGTTGCCTCTAGGGTCAAGGTCAACCAGCAAGACCCTGCGTGATTCAATCCCCATCTCGGGGGATCCCTTTGCAAGGGCTGCCGCTAGATTGACGGCTGTGGTGGTTTTTGCCGTACCTCCCTTGTGATTCACGACCGCGATAACTACCGGCGCGCCCTCCATGTGCATCACTCCGTCCGACAGTGGGGGCACTAGTACCGTGAATGTTGCGAATCACTGTATAACAGGGACAGGGACTTCTGACAGTATCTTCCTCATGATATGGTGACCTGTAACCCCTCTGATCTTGGACTCCGGCTTGAGGACTATCCTGTGGCTCACTACCTGCAGTGCGACTGCCTTGATATCGTCTGGGATAACGTAGTCCCTCCCGTCAATGGCCGCACTGGACCTGCTCGTCTTGAAGAGAGACTGACTGGCTCTTGGTGATGCACCAGTAATGATCCTGTGGTCCTCTCTGGTCCTCTGCACTAGCTCGACTATGTACGACATGATCGCTGGGTCGACGTGCACTGTCTCCAGCGCCTTCTGCATGGCGACGACCTTCTTCGGGCTTGTCACCTGCTCTATGTCGTAGTCGTCTTTGCCCCTGAGCTTCCTCCTTTGCAGGATGGCCTTCTCCTCCTGCCTGTCTGGGTATCCCATTGACATCTTCATGAGGAATCTGTCCATCTGTGCCTCAGGCAAGGGGTATGTCCCCTCTTGCTCGATCGGATTCTGTGTTGCCATCGTGATGAAGGGCGCGGGAAGCTTGTGTGTAATTCCCTCGATGGTGACCTGCTTCTCCTCCATGGCCTCCAGAAGTGCGGCCTGTGTCTTCGGCGGTGCTCTGTTGATCTCATCGGCAAGGAGGAGGTTGGTGAAAAGGGGACCAGGCCTCAGCTTGAACTCTCCAGCCTGCTGGTCGTACATGTAAGTCCCCATCACATCAGCGGGAAGCAGGTCAGGGGTGAACTGGACCCTCTTGAACTTGCAACCGAGTGCGGATGAGAAGGTGTTCGCCATCAGTGTCTTTGCCAGACCGGGGAAATCCTCGATCAACATGTTTCCATTCGATAGGATACCTATCGTGACTCTCCTGAGGTTCTCCTGTTTGCCAATAATGACCTTGCTGACTTCGTTCATAAGGCCGTTAGAGATTTGGGAAACGGTCTGTATGAGCTCTCTTGACTTCGCATCTCCGGCTTGGGACATCGACATTCTTCACTCACCTACTACATTCAGGCCTTCTTATTCACTACTTGAGTGTTCGGTTCCCGTGGGACGTACAAACTTCATTGGCCCTAGCGACCCCAGAAGTGGTCGTCCTTGCGATGAATGGCCTGCAACTCCTCTAGGACCTCTCTCTCAGCAGAGCTCAAATCCATCCTCACGAGCTTCCTTGCATGCGACTCCGGGACGTCCACTAGAAGCAAGTCCTCTTCCTCGATCTGCCTACCAGCTGTAGCCCCGTCTATGGCGACTGCGACCTCCGCTCCTTGCATGGCCTCCTTCATCGACTCCTCGCCCGATCGAATTGACTTGATCCTCCCTACCCTGTTACCGTCCTTCAGGAGGTATTGGCCCACGTGTATCCTTCCGGCTAGCACCCTGACTCCCATTACCGCGGGCTTCGATATTCTGAACGTGTGGTCCCTCAGGAGTAGTATCCTGCCTGGGTAGACGATAGCCTCCCTGCTCTCCTCCTCCATCTCCTTGGTACGTCTCTCGACCCACTCCTCCCTCTCTTCCAGAATCCTGTAGATGATATCAGAGCCAATGTGGTGCACGCCCTTCTCTGACTGGGCGATTTCGTTCTCAGCGTCGGGAAGGATATCGGTGCTGAATGACATTATCACCCTGTGCAGTGGGTCTGATGCAGCTTCCGCGCTCCTAACGTCCCTCCTGCTGACCTTGCCTATGGAAGCGCTCCTGATGGGAACCTCAACTGCCTGCAGCTCCTTGGCCAAAGCCTCCAATCCTCCGACGGTGTCCGCCTTGATGGACACCCCCTCCTCGTCGAGCTCTATCGAGAGCTCGGACTCGGCGGTGGCGGCAGAGATGGCGGCCTCTCGCTCCTCATCGCTGTTCACCACTCGTAATGTGGTCCCAGCTAGTACGCTGTCTAGGTCAGGGGCTGATATCTTGAGCCCCGACGCAGCGTGGGCGACGTCCGTGTCGTCCCAACGGTCCCCAGCATCCCTCATCTCGCTCATCCCCCTCGGGCTGAAGAGACCCTTCACACGAGTGGCAATTCCCCCCTCGGAGGTGGCCACGACTATCTCGTCGCCCTTCTTGATTGACCCCCTGTGAAGTATTACGTCTAGGGTCTTGCCGAGCCCCCTCTCCTCCTTCATCTCAAGGACAGTCCCCTCGCCAGAGCCCTCGATATCGGTCAGCTGGTCGGTCAAGTACCTCTCAGCCAACCCGATTACCACGGCGAGAAGGTCCTGTATACCCTCTCCCTCCCTGGCGGATATGGGCACCAGTGCGATGTCCTTCGTGAAGTCCTTGACGCGGTCGTAGCGCTCTATGTTGAGCCCCTCCTCCGCGAACTTGCCGACTAGCTCCCAGTACTTCTTCTCGAACAGTGCCA
>CAXHBZ010000073.1:0-5452 GCA_964015215.1 uncultured Candidatus Poseidoniales archaeon
TTCTTAGTGAATTGTCATTACTTCTCTGGGATCCAAGCCCCTGTCTGATATTACTTTAGAAATTATTTCCCCCAGAAGATACATGCTACCAGTAACTAATATTCTCCCATTTCCCTGAGTCGCGAGTCTGAAGCTTTCTTCCAAGGCTAATGCGAGGTCTGAAATCGGACTCATGGACAGTGGCTCGGAACTCACGGAATGTATGATTTCCATGAGAATACCCGGAGGAATTGATGGTTTCCTCCCTGACTCAATCTCTGTAAGAATTAGTCTTGGAGGATTTTCTCTTTTGGTTATCTCTTTTGAAAGGACTCTCATGGTCTCATTGACCTCTTCCTTCTCAATCATTGCAATCAGTATAACATCGACATCATGCGTTTCTCGGATGTCATTTTGCATGCTTTCAGGATTATGGGCGGCACTGAATTTCAAATCTACTCCGTCGAACCAAGATGATCCGAACCCGGGGGATCTACCGGGCCAAATACAATCCGTTGAGTCTTTTTTCCAGCCAAAATAGTCGCATACCATGGAGGTTATTGCCGAATAAGACTCCCACATACTCAATTCAGTTGGCATCGTCGCCCATAAGAGGTCTTCTCCAGCTTTGTCTTCTATCAGTCTTTGGAGTTCTAATTCATCGGGCTTAATGGCGATAAATGGATTACCGGGCCTGTGAATCGCTATTTTCTCTCTCGCTATTGCGTCAATTGTATTGCCAAGATATTCAGAATGATCAAACGAGACAGTAGTGAGGATGGACATATCAGCCTCAACGAGCTTTGTCGCATCCATTCTCCCTCCCATACCTGTCTCAATAACCGCCCTCTGCACGCCAAAATCTCTGAATATTACCATTGCAACAAGAAATGTTGTCTCAAAAAAGGTCGGGGATATTGGAGGATCCTCGGCAGATGCCACCATTACTTTCCTTAATGCTTCATCAAATTGATGTGATTCAATAGGAACACCGTCAATCCTTATCCTCTCTTCAACCATAACAAGATGTGGAGATGTGAATAAACCGGTCTTTACTCCGTTTGCAGAGGATGTTGCGGATAACTGTGCACAGAGGGACCCTTTTCCATTGGTTCCGGCTACATGTATGGATGGAAATGAGAACTGGGGGTTACCCAGCCTTGACAGGATTTCTTCACAGTTTTCCAACCCCAACTTAATTCCCATAATGGCCCTTTCTTCGAACCAAGAACGGCTGGACATGGGGGTCTTCCTGCGCATTTCGGTCGTAGGCGCGTGCGGGTCAAGGTGATATGGCCCTTGAAGTTCGTGGAAGCATGAGTGAAGGGGGCGGAGGCGCCGTGCTGGCCGCGATGAGAGAGCAATGGGCTTCTATGGTGGGTATGGCTACCATGTTCGTGTCTACAATTTTGATTGGCTTAAGTATCCAACCGATATACAACATCCCAGAGGCAAGAGCCTTCGGAGAGGAGGGTGCTTCTAAGGGCGCTTATGTTGCTCTTGAGCTAGCTATGATTGGCGTATTCACCGTAGCAATAATTTGGCTGGCAAGGAGAAATAAGGATCTTTTCATCAAATTAATCGTTTATTTCGCCCTCGCTATGAGTCTATTCTATGCCCTACAGCCGTATATCGCTCTGACTTTATGGTTGGCAGATTTAGACACCATGGATGCAGTGGTCGGACTTTCTTTCTTCTCGAGTATTGGGCTAATGTACTTACTATACAAATTCCCAGAATGGTATGTGGTAAATGGAGTTGGTATTCTTGTTGGAGCTGGCGTTATCACCCTAATCGGAGTGTCCTTCGTTCCTGTACTGATAATCGGGTTCATGATCGCCGCGGCAATCTACGACTACTGGGCAGTTAATGGTAGCAAGCACATGCTTGAGCTGGCTGACACTATGATCGGATTGAAGCTTCCCGTTCTTCTCGTCGCCCCGAAGAGTGCTAATTACTCGTTCATAGAGGAGGAGGATAGTGTCATGAGCGATGTCAGAGATGGAACGGGAAAGATGGACTGGGAGGACCCTGTCCCCCATCTGGAGAGTTCAAAGGTGAAAAAAGGGGGCAGAGATGCGTTATTCATGGGACTAGGAGATGTCATATTCCCGGGAATGCTAGTAATATCATCAGTATCATTCCTACCTCAGACAGGTGCCGAAATCACCTACTTCAGCGCCTTTGGAGTGATGTACTCAGACCCTCTGATTGTGGGCCTTGGTACATTGATTGGTGGACTTCTCGGATACTTCGCACTTATGACGCAAGTGGCAATGGGCAAGCCTCAGGCTGGACTTCCACTATTGAATGGGGGGTCTATCCTGGGGTATCTTGTATCTGGGTACTTCGCTCTCGGGATAGGAGATCTTTGGCAAGACATAACGTTCTTCTGATGATTTTTCCCGATTCCTTGAAAGTCAATAGTGGTGTCCATGAGGTGATAATAGTGCTGGACATTGCCATGTTCCGTGAAAATGCGGATATGATCAGAGCGGATCACGACAGGAGGGGGATCCCCCATGATCCGATAGATGATATAATCAGGCTGGATGAGGAATGGCGCAAGGCGCAGTATGATGCCGACCAGATAAGGAGAAAGAGGAATCTCGCCGCTAAAGGAATTGCAGAGGCAAAAAAATCAGGAGATTCTTCCAGAGCCGAAGAGATTCTCCTGGAGGTCTCAAATTTAGGGGATAGGATTGCCGAACTAAGCTTGATTGCCGATGAGTGCCTAAGAGAGAGAGATAGTCTTAGAATGAAGGTGCCAAATATTTTGCACCCTGATGTGCCAATTGGCGAGGACGACCAGAAGAATACACTGCATAGCCTGCACGGGAACAAGTCTGAGCTTGGCTTCGAAGCCAGGAGCCATAATGAGCTGATTGAAATGAATGGATGGGTTGATCAGGCACGGGGAGCAAAAATAACAGGCAGCAGATTCTACTTCATGCAAGGAGATTTGGCTCGAATGGAAATGGCACTTCAGCAGTATTCTGCCGATTTCTTGATGGATAGGGGATATACCCTGGTACAACCCCCTCTTATGATGAACAGAGAGGCCTATGAGGGCGTTACAGATTTATCGGACTTTGAGACGGTAATGTACGGAATCGAGCCGGACCGCTACTACCTCATTGCGACCAGCGAACATCCATTGACGGCAATGAGGATGGATGAGGTGATTGAGCCGAATGAGCTCCCTATCAAACTGGTAGGAGTTTCTCCGTGCTTCCGCAGAGAAGTAGGGGCTCACGGACTCTCGGACAGAGGGATTTGGAGAGTTCATCAGTTCACGAAGATCGAGCAGATAGTAATATGTCACCCAGATGAGTCATGGGGACATCATGAGGAGTTACTACAGAATGCTGTGGATCTCTGGGACAGCCTTGGTTTACACTACAGGGTAGTAAATATCTGCACAGGCGATATGGGGACTGTTGCGGCAAGGAAATATGACCTGGAGGCTTGGTTGCCCGGCGTCGGTTCGTACAAGGAGGTTGTTTCGTGCTCTAATTGTACTGACTATCAAGCAAATAGACTCAGGATGAGGTTTAGGACGAAGGAGGGGAATGATTCTGTGCATACCCTAAATTCGACTGCTGTGGCAACAAGCAGGGCTTTGGTAGCCATAATGGAGCAGAATCAGCTGGAAGACGGCAGAGTGAGGGTGCCAGACGTTCTGAAATCATACATGGGCGGGAAAGAAGTTCTCGAGAAGCTGAAATAGACACTATCTGGTGGATACTGATACTTCGATCCATTTAGAAGTAGGAGTATTGCTATCAACAGCGGTACTTTCTAGGGGAACTAGAACATTTGCCTCGGGGAAATAGGAACAGAGATTGCCCCTAGGGATGTCATACGGTACGACTTTCCACTTTTCTGAGTGTATTTTCCTATCTTCCCAGTGACTCGTCAAATCTATTTCCTGACCTGCCGAGACCCCAATCTCCCTCATATCCTCAATGTTCATCATTACCACTCTCCTAGCATTGTAAATTCCTCTATACCTATCATCCATACCATAGATTGTAGTATTGTACTGGTCATGGCTTCTCACAGTCATAAGTATGTACCTCCCATCCTGCAAATCCCTTTCAGGAAGATCATGACAAAAGAAGTGCGCCTTTCCTGAGGGAGTGTTCCACGTCGGTCCATCCCTGGGCCCATTGGGGAGGTAGAAACCGCCTCTGGAACGCACCTTGGTGTTGTAATCCTCGAATCCTGGAATACATCTGGAGATCAGGTATCTGGTATGCTCATGATCGCTGTAAGCATTCCAATCCAGAGGCCCCTTCGGATACAGCTGGCTACCTAGTCTGGAGATTATCTCTGGCTCTGAAAGCAGAATCTCAGAGGCAGGTTCCAAGGACCCGTTACTTGAGTGAACCAAACCCATGGAATTCTCCACTGTAACGAATCCAGCGGGGTCTCTCTCCGTCCTCCCAAGGCAGGGTAAAATTAGGGCTTCTCTCCCTGTGATCAAATGAGACCTGTTGAGTTTAGTTGATATTTGGACTGTTAAATCTATCTTAGAAATCGCCTTAGCGACCCTCTCTGTATCTGACATGGCTGAGACCAGGTTTCCACCCAGTGCCATGAATGTCCTCACCCTTCCCTCCAATGCCGCCTGGATGAACTCAACAACATCATATCCCCTTTTTCTGGGCATATTGATGCCAGTCTCTTTTTCGCAGGAAGAGATAAATTCCTCACTCGGATGGTGATTTATCCCTACTGTCCTATCTCCCTGTACGTTTGAGTGGCCTCTAACTGGACATGCCCCCGCACCTGGCTTTCCAAAATGGCCACCTGCCAGTAAGAGGTTCGCGACCTCCTGAATTACAGCAACGCTATTCTCGTGCTGCGTTAGACCCATGGCCCAGCAGATAATCATCCTCTTGGATTTGGCTATTGCAGTACCTACCTTCTCTATTCTATCTCTGGGAATCCCTGATAAAGTCACAATATCATCCCAACTTGCGGATTCGATATGCCTCTTCCAATCATCAAACCCAATAGTATTATTTGAGATGAAGTCGGGGTCAACTCCTCCCTGTGATAACATTGTCTTGGCTAGTCCCTGCAATAGAGCGGCGTCCCCTCCGATTCTGACTGGCAGGTGATCATCCGCTATCTGTGTCCCTCTTCCTATTAGGTGCAACGGCTTTTGTGGGTGCTTGAATCTCTTCATCGCTGTCTCCTCCAGGGGGTTGATACTGACGACAGATCCTCCATTCTCCTTGCATGAGGCAAGTGCGGTAAGCATCCTAGGGTGGTTGGTTCCAGGATTCTGCCCCATCACCAAAATTAGGTCCGCTTGTTCAAAGCATGACAGCTTTACTGTGCCCTTGCCAATCCCAATAGATCTAGATAATGCAACGCCACTAGACTCATGGCACATATTACTGCAATCAGGAAGATCTGTCTCTTATACACATCTCCGAGCCCACGAGACGCTACAACATCT
>CAXHBZ010000074.1:0-5446 GCA_964015215.1 uncultured Candidatus Poseidoniales archaeon
CCATGTGAGGCTCTGCCAATCCCAAATCCTCGATCATTACGACTCCGGCTAGGGAACGAATTCCCTCAGATGAAAGGATTTCTTGGAAGGGAGCAGTAGCAATTAACGAATCCAAATACTTTGGGCGGAATGTAACCTCTACTCCTAAGTCTTCTAGTTTGGACACATCAGCGTCAGAAGGGTGATGATCGTAATCAACGATAACTCTTGCAAAACTGGAATCTGCTCTCTTCCACCAATCATTTTGGAAGTCCTCTGGCTGATTGAGAATCCACTCCAACCTATCATCTAGAGAATCTCGATCTTTGTCCCTAGTCCAATGTTTCCACCACTCATGATGAAGGTTTGATTCCACACTAGGAATCCAAACACCGTCCGCATCGAAGCCCCCTTTTTCAGCCATGGGAGGTTGAATATTTGAGGATGCCAACGGGACTCCCATTAGCAAGACAACAAAGAATGCTACTGCCGCCTTGCGTCCTGTCATAGGCCTTGGTGTAGCTGGTAACGTTTAGGGCTTCGGACTAGACAATCCCCCGATGATTGTGGGTCATTATTTGTCGAACAGTCAAAAGCTGGTGTTAATCAAAGATTAACATAGTAGACATGCTGACCGAAAATAAGTGGTAGGTATGGCCCCTCCGACACACATGAGCAATGGCGTGGCCGAGGCAATTGAGGCCTTTGCGCGAGGTGATCCGGTGATGATTTTCGATTCCGATTTTAGAGAGAAGGAGACCGACCTCTTGTGGCCAGCTACCGCGGCTACTCCTGAGATAATGAGGAGGCTTAGGAAAGATTGTGGTGGCTTGCTTTTTCTGGCAATAGGAAACGAGGTGGGCGAGAAGTTTGGCCTCCCTTGGCTCCAAGATATTCACTCAGAGGCATCTCTTGTTTCAAATAATCCGGTTTTGGGACATCTCATAACTGACGATTTACAATATGACTCCAAGTCTGCTTTCACACTGTCTCTCAATCACAGAAAAACATACACTGGAATAACGGATAGGGACAGAGCCTTGACAACCAGGAGATTTGGAGAGCTTGCTGGAGAAATGGCAGATTCCACGCGTTCCGAGGCCATGGAGGCATTGGGGAATGAGTTCAGGACTCCGGGTCACATACCGCTTTGCAGGGAATCCCCCGGAGGGCTTAGAAACAGGCAGGGCCATACAGAATTAGCTGTTTCGATTGCTAGACTCTCAGGTAATGTCCCATGCACGATTGGGGCGGAAATGCTCGATCCAAATGGTGATGGCGCCCTTTCACTGGAAGAAGCGATGATATATGCAGAGAATCACGGAATACCCATGATTACCGGGAAAGATATTCTTGATTCAATAAATCTGGATTGACAGAATAATTGAGAGGTGTGTAAATATGGTAAGAGTCATGGCAGTCGGAGTGTTTGATTTACTTCATGCCGGTCATCTTCATTACCTGGAACAGGCAAAGTCCCTCGGCGATGAGTTAGTTGTAGTCGTTGCCAACGATGATACTGTGCGATTGCAAAAGCATGAGCCTGTTACTAGCCAAGACCTAAGGTGCCGGATGGTAAATGGGCTTAAACCAGTTAACATGGCAATAGTCGGTAATCCCCCTGGGACGCCAATCTTTGACATCCTAGATGTCGTAAAGCCTGATGTTATCGCTTTGGGATACGATCAGAAGCATTCAATTGATTCGATTAGGGATGGCCTTGACAAGCACGGGTTTTCTAATGTGAAATTAACGAGAGTAGAGGGTTTATCAGATGACTTGGATGGAACCCGAAAAATAATATCCAGAATACTAGATCTTTGGCCTAACTCTGAAGGCGGACCTTATGAGGAGGATTGACATGTTTACTGGAATCGTCCAAGGTACAGGCTTCGTCCAATCAATTCAGGGCGATTCTATCGTTACAATTGAGATTAAAATTCCTTCAACTGAGGGTCTCGAGATTGGTGGTTCTGTATCGATTGATGGGGTTTGTCTAACAGCCACTTCTGTCGGTAAAACGGTAAAATTTGACATAATTCCTGAAACATTGGACAGGACCACTCTAGGTTACCTAAAATCAGGTTCCATGGTAAATGTCGAAAGGGCGCTCAAGTTTGGTGACGAATTGGGCGGGCATCTTTTGAGTGGGCATATAATGGGAATCGGTGAAATAACATCGGTTGAAAACCAAGATTACACAATCAAGTGCCCTTCCGAAATGGGGGAATATATCCAAGAAAAGGGGTATATTGCAGTCGATGGAATTTCCTTAACAGTTGGCGAGACTGATGGGGAGGGTTGTTTTGCCGTCCATATCATTCCTGAGACCTTGAGATTGACAACCTTGAGCAGTAAGTCTGTGGGCGCACATGTCAACATTGAAATCGATGCGATGACACAGGCAGTTGTCGAGACCACTAAGAGACTGATGGAAAATAGAGGTGCGTGATATGACCAAAGGAGACAACGAACATAAAATTGCAATTGTCTGCGGGTCATTCCATAGATCTGAAGTTGAAAGGATGCTTGGTTGGTCATCAGATGAAGCTACCAAGTGGAATTTAACTGTAGAAGAAATTGTGTGGGTCCCTGGCGCGATGGAAGTCCCGTTGGCATTGGATAGACTGCTGGTTAGGGAAGATATTGATGGCGCTGCATGTCTCGGGATTATCGAAAGGGGGCAGACCCATCACGGCTTAGCAATGGGGCAAGCAGTAATCAAGTCTATTATCGAGCTACAGATTACTCATGGCAAGCCTATAGGCCTCGGAATTATCGGTCCGGGAGCGGAACCGGAGCATATCGAACCTCGACTTGAGCCTCATTCACGCGCGTCCGTATCTGCGATTGCGTCGATGCTTGCGTGAACCAACCTAGAGCATAGTTGAAGGACGTCCCCTTGTTGGGGACTACGTGGAAGAAGACGTGCGCAACGTAATCATAATCGGTTCTGGTCCAGCTGGGTACACTGCAGGATTGTATACAGCTAGGGCACTTCTTGAGCCTATGATGTTTGCAGGATACATGTCAGGTGGTCAGTTGATGCTGACTTCCGACATAGAAAATTTCCCTGGTTACCCAGAGGGGATAGGAGGGCCTGAGATGATGATGCAATTGCGAGATCAAGCTGAGAGATTTGGGCTAGAAGTACAAGACAAAAACGTTGAGAAAGTGGATTTTTCAAGTTTACCATACAAGGTCTGGGTGGAGGGAGAGGAGTTTAGGACGAAGTCGATTATAATCTGCACAGGTGCAGAATCTATTTGGCTGGGCGTTGAAGGAGAGGATGCTCAAAAGGGAAGGGGGATTTCCACATGTGCGACATGTGACGGGGCATTCTTCAGAGAGGAAGAGGTCATTGTAGTCGGTGGCGGTGACTCAGCGATGGAGGAAGCAACATTCCTAACAAGATTCGCAAGCAAGGTCACTATCATACATAGAAGGGATGTTTTCAGAGCCTCAAAAGTTATGTACGAAAGAGCTGTTAATCATCCGAAAATTGAGATCAAGACTCATCGAGAAGTCAAATCTTGGCTATCAGATGATAAAGGCCTTACAGGTGCAATCTTGGAGGATCCCAGGGATGGCAGTACTGAGTCGATAGAGTGTTCCGGAGCATTCATTGCTATTGGTCACAAGCCAATTACGGGTTTTCTTGAATCACAGGTCGAAACCGATGACAGCGGATACATCCTTCACAAGAAAAATACCATGACCAGCGTAGAGGGGGTATTCGCGGCCGGAGATGTTGTTGACACAAGGTACAGGCAAGCCATAACCGCAGCGGGGATGGGGTGCCAGGCGGCTATGGATGCAGAAAAGTGGCTGGAAGATCAACATTAGTTGACGCGATAAGTACAATGCCCTAATGTCACACAGGGCATATGTGACAGAGGGGCTATCGGATATCGAGCGTTCGAGATACGCAAGACATCTAGTCCTTCCACAAGTAGGAGAAGCGGGGCAAATCCTACTCCTGAAGTCTTCTGTTTTAGTCGTCGGAGCTGGTGGCCTCGGTTCCCCTGCAATGATGTACCTTGCCGCAGCTGGTATTGGAAAAATTGGAATTATTGATAATGACATCGTTGAGTCTTCTAATCTTCAAAGACAGATTATCCATTCGACCTCCTCTGTTGGGGAATCCAAGGCCGTATCGGCAAAGAATAGACTGACCGAATTGAACCCTCACATAGAAGTTACTGCTTATGAATCAAGACTGAATGCAGAGAATGCAGTGTCCATAATTGATAAATACGACTTAGTGATAGATGGAACAGACAATTTCTCTACTCGTTATTTGATTGGAGACGTTTGTGAGAAATTGGGCAAACCTTGGATTTTTGGAAGCATACATAGATTTGAGGGCCAGGTTTCTACCTTTAACCTCGAAGGAGGACCTAATTACAGGGACCTGTTTCCTTCTCCTCCTCCTCCTGGATTGGCCCCGAATTGCGCTGAGGCTGGTGTTCTCGGGGTCCTTCCCGGAATTGTCGGGACCATACAGGCTACGGAGGCTATCAAAGTGATTCTTGGGGTGGGTGAGGCTCTGAGAGGCAAGCTATTGACTATAGATACACTGACAATGATTACTAGGGTCCTGTCATTCGCTTCCATTCCAGGAAGGCAACGTGCCTCAGAAATAGGGAAGGAAGGGATATCAGTGAAGTCGATTACGCCAATGGAATTTGTCGAGCGGAGGAATGGGGGATGGAGTGCTTTCTTACTAGACGTTAGGTCGGAGAAAGAGGAAGGGATTGTTTCGTTGGAAGGGACTGATCTCAGGATTACGCATACAGCCGTGCCAGAAATGATTAATGAAATTCCTAATGACACTGACATAGTTGTTTACTGCAGGACAGGCGGTAGGTCGGGAGCAGTTGTGAGATATCTGTTGCAATCCGGTTGGGATGTCAATCGTGTGTTCAATTTGGAAGGAGGGGTGCATCTGTGGTCAGATAGTGTAGATTCTTCAGTAATTAAGTATTAATATGGTAAATTACTAATTAGTATAACGTTTTATTATGGTATTAGAGCAATTACAAAAGGGTTTGAGCTTAGGAAAGAGACAAAATATGAATATAGTGGTATAATCTAATCTAGTAAAGCGAATAATTGTTGTACTATGTTCTTCCAGCAATGGATTATGGGACGGAAGGGGTTGTGGAAATGTCCGAGTTGCGGGAAGCATCAGATATGGAAAGTGAGAAAGTCCTCAACATCGAAATTGGACAGAAATTGCATAGTTTGTGGGGAGAGGATAAGGGCAACATTGGATAGGTCATCTTCAGGAAAGGGAAGAAGAAGTTCGGTGGATATCTGGGAGAGGTCAATTAAGCTCGATGACAAGTCGTTGCTTAGTGAGATCCAGACTAGAGACAGAGCTGATTCAGTAAAAATTATCGATAAAGCCGCCATTATTGCTGTCTCTTATACACATCTGACGCTGCCGACGACATAACGGGTG
>CAXHBZ010000075.1:0-5427 GCA_964015215.1 uncultured Candidatus Poseidoniales archaeon
CCGTTATGTCGTCGGCAGCGTCAGATGTGTATAAGAGACAGTCAATATCCAAAAGAGTGAATGGCATGCTTCCTTCTTTTATCCCACTGATGATTCTAGAGGCTAGGAAATCGGGATGCGTTCCTCCGATTTTCTCCTCAAGCTCTTTGAGTATCTCAGTGAAAGAGTCGATTCCAGGGCCACGCCAAGACCCCACGGCCTGCTCTTCTGAGAGGAAGGAGTGCAACTGTGCAAGTGCCATGGTCTTCCCCAGTCCCCAATGCATGTTGGGAAGTGGGTTGATTAACGGGAAGGATAGCTTGGAAGCTTTCAAACTACAGTAGTTGTGTAGTACTCTCTCAAATGCAGGGTCCAACACGATCTTCCTCGGAAGCCTCAGATCTGTCATTAGCGATGATTTCAGGGAGTCTAAGGTTTGATGGAGAGTTCTATCGAAAGCGAACCCGATGTCACTCAAACGGGCCATATACTCTCTTCTACTCTCCTCATTAGGGTATAGTACCAGAATTTTCGAATATCCCCCCTCAGATTTGGGACGCGGGTCTATGGCCTGATTGACTATGTGTGCAGTAAGCCATTCTGGGATTATTCCAGGTGGTATCTCTTCGACGGTGATTGAGTCCACATACGAGTTCATTGAACGCCCTCCTAGAACTGTCCATGCACTGCGGGGGTTATTCAACCCAACTGTCAGAATCGAGATTTAGGCCAATTTTGGAGGTCTGACAACTGCCATAGCGAATATTGAGGTTAATGCCAAAATCACCCCCGGAGCAGGCAACAAAGACCCTGTTCCTTCCATTGAATCTGCAAACCAGTCTAAGAGGAAAATAATCCTGAGGTCGTCCCCGTCCCAGAGATTGGGTATGCTCAAGTTAGAAGACCCGTGATGGCTCGAGGTTTTCTCCAAGATGGAAGCGTCGAGTAGAACGTGCTCATAATTTTCTAAGTTGTTTAATCCGTCGGGATAGTACGCTGACTTCTCGACCATGAGTAGCCATGGCTCGATTTGCAATTTCTGAGAGTCGATGGTCCCAACTTGAAGTTGAGATATATCCCATGAAACGTCCAATGAGTCGCCGATCTGATGGATCGTAAAGGATACATTACCGGTCATGGGAGCTGTGGAACCACGGGATAATGAGGCCGAATAGTCATCAAAGAGAGACTGAGACTTCGGTACCTTTCCCCAGTGAAATCTCTCTCCTTCTATTACCTTGGTGGGGGCGTCTCTCGGAGTTAATCGAAGTGCAGATGCATGGCCATACTTAGACTCCCAACGCTCCTCAGTGCTGTCACTACCGAATGGATCAAGAGAGTCAAACCAGTAACGATGGTAGTGAATGATTTCTGTATCTAAGTCTGACATTGCCTCATTTAGCGTGTCTTGGGTAGAGACACAGTTTACACACCACGTAGCGGTGTAAACTTCCACTACCGTCGGCAATGATTCGACTGTAGACATGAATGATTGGGTTGTACCGTTGTTTGAAGTAACATTCCATTCTGTCCCGTATCCGATAACCCCGCCCTCTATTTGCACACCGTCCGAATCGTACCTAGCATGATCCCAGAAAAGTCCAGTTGACGCACTCGCATGTAGGGGCACTAGTATGATTGCCGTCATCAATAATGCGAGAGCCCCCCTCATGATTCACGGTGACGGAGCTCATTATTGAACAGTTGCTCATCCTTGTGCTGATTCTAGAGCATCTATTGTTCTAACGACATCATCATCGGTAATGTGCAAGTGAGTGACTATCCTGATAGTGGAGTCATCGATCGTGAGAGTCTTGATTCCCTTGTCTTCGAGTCTGCTGACTAGGTTCTCCGAATCTCCTTTCTCGCAACCGACGTATACCATATTTGTCTGCACTTGATTCAAGTCAACGTTGTATGAGTCCATCTTGCTCACTGCTGATGCGATTTCTCTGGCCCTGGCGTGATCCTCAGAGAGTCTGTTGATGTTGTTATCTAGTGCATATATGCCCGCGGCCGCTAAGACTCCTGCCTGACGCATCCCTCCTCCGAACATCTTCCTCCATCTGTGTGCCTTGTAGAGGGACTTCGATGGTCCGACAAGGACACTACCGACGGGCGCCCCCAAGCCCTTGCTCAGACATACTGAGATTGTGTCATACTCCCTTGCCATTCTTTCCACGCTCAGTGAGGATGAAATTGACGCATTGAAAATCCTGGCGCCGTCTATGTGGGATTTGCAGTTGTTATCCTTGGCCACCTTTGCAATCTCGTCAAGTACTCCCATCGAGTAACAAGTCCCGCCTCCTCTGTTGGACGTGTTCTCGACACATACCATACTTCCGTTTGGATAGTGACCAAGACTACCATCGCCTTTCCTGATCGCGGATTCCACATCCCTTGGGTCCATTATGCCATCTTTACCCGGTACGAGAGCTATTGAGCAACCCGATAGTGCCGCGTAACCCCCTCCCTCATACACATAGATGTGACTGTGCCTCTGGGTGATGACTTCGTCACCGGGTTCTGTCTGAGCCCTGATTGCTATTGCATTGGACATTGTCCCTGAGGGTACAAACAGGGCACCCTCCTTTCCGAAAATGTTTGCCACCATTTCCTGAAGCTCGATTACTGTCTGGTCGTCGCCAAGAACGTCATCCCCAACTGGGGCCTCGGACATTGCTTCCCTCATTCCGGGAGTAGGCTGGGTTACAGTATCACTTCTTAGGTCAACCAACTCGCTCGGATAGTGTCGCATAGGGGGGCCAAAAGGTGGTTGCATATCAAATTAGTATGAAGGCGATTATCTCACTTACAGTGCTACGCACTGAAAAAAAATTATTTTTAAACTAGTGGAAACTAGATATTTTTTCAGATATCAGGTGTTTTTCACTACACCGGCTTTTTTAAAAAACCTCGAAATTAGCTATTTTAGGCGTTTTTATTAGGTCTTAGTTATAAGATATGAGTCATGTGGGCTACTGCTCACTGAGTGAGGAGGAAAAAAAATGGATATAGATATGAACGCAATGAAAGCAGAGATCGGCGGTGCCTTTGCAGTAGCTTGGCTCGTGATCGGAATTGGAATGGAGTGGGATCTGACCGCAGCCGTCTTGATGGCAGTAGTTTGGATGGCATTCTCGGGTGCTCATGTGCTACCTGTGATAACCTGGATGCACATAATGACGGGTGACCTTGGCGATACGGAAGGTAACTGGATGCCTAACGGTATGAGATTGCTTGCCCAGGTCGTGGGAGCTGGTTTGGCAATAGCGCTATTGTCAGAAATGGGTGCCCTAGATTCCCCGTGGGAGACTATACAACCTGGATTTGAAGCGCCTGACGCTTGGGGTGCAATTACGATGGTCGCTGCAGGTGCAATCTTCTGGACCATTCACACACGAGCTGAATCGGCTTGGGTGAGCGGATTTGCCGTCATGGCTCTAGCAGGGATGATGGGTATGTCCTATGATTGGACTATGGCAGTTGGGGTTGATGCTGATGGCATTGCAATAATGGCTTCAGGATCCTCGACCACGACTGGTGCTGGTGAGATGGCATCATCCCTATTTAGTGAGGGTCATGAAATAGCTCAAATCGCTCAGGCTTGGATAGTTGATGGCCTTATGTGTGGCATTGGGGCACTTATTGCTGTCAAGGCCGACGAGATGGTCTGAAATCTGTAAAGGGACTCAGAAAACGTAAGGTGGGCTGGGGGGATATCCTCCCAGTCTGCCGATTTACATGAACATCTCAAAGAATTCACTTCACCAGTGGAAGGCTACTGGTTATTGAGTCGATATCTCTTCTCATACCTGGCCCTATTCCTACTACAGTAACAGTCCCCGGAGGGATCTCCGTATGACCTGCATCCTTTATCATAGAGCAAATTATCCCACTCTCCGCAGCTTCTCCATATATCCTCCTCAGTGCTTCCAAATGTGGGGCCGCCACGACAATCTTCCTCGCCCCGTTGCTGACGTACCTCTTGAGCAGTTTGGGATCCTTGTCGCTCGCCTTGAGCACGCATTCCGAGACAGCGTGCCCACATTGGGCGGCCATCTTTCCCTTGGAAAGGTTCAGATCCGCTCTGGTCACCAAGACCATAGTGAGCTCAGGAGACGGCTTTGACAGGTTCCACCACCGCCTTAGTATGAGGAGAGTGTCTGGTTATGATTTCGGAGAGTGGCTCACCAAGCCACACGGCAAACACCAAGTTTCCTGTAGCATGCACCAAATCAAATGGTAGTCCCACGAATAGATATACTGGGAAGTTCTCAATTGAGATGGAATGCAAAGCACTGATCGAGACCACCCAGTCAAACGCAAATCCTGCAACAAAGGCTACGAACGCCAAACGTCTGATTGAGAGGGTGCTTACGTCTCGGAGGGCACCTGACAAGAGGGAGCCAGTAATTCCAACCAATGACCATGCTAACGCTTGATACAGGGTCCAGATTCCGTGCCCCAAAACCAAGTTGGATGCTATAGCAACGAGTGAAGCGAAGGCGACTGACCTCGATGCGCCATAGTGAACGCCGACGAGGAGAACCACGACAGTGACTGGCTGGATATTGGGGAGAGGGTCGAGTAAAATCCTGCCTGATGTTGCGAACAGGGCGAGAAGGGCTAGCATCGTGAGGTCGTTTCCGGGCCGGAGAGATTTTCCAGCTATCCACATAGGCCAGGCTACAATACCCAACAGTAGGAGATTCAGGAAGAGGGTTTCAATCGGTGAAAGTACTACTGCGTGCGCGTCGAACATTGTACCACTCTTACCTTGATGGAAGGGTGCGTCTATTCATGATTACGCCTCTAGGGTATTCACCAGGTTGCTATCTCCCAAGAAATAACATCACCTTCAGACATGGTCAGATCTCCAATTCCGACCATTGAGTATTCGCCATTGTGGCTAAGACTCCAATAGGCACCACTGAAGTCTCCTTGAACCTCATCTACATTCAGTCCGCCAATAGTATGAACAAACGGCCCCCAATTGGGGTCCACTGTATATCCGACCGACAACAGACCTCCAGCGACCCTTGTTGAATCCATCATGAAATCCATCCCTTGTTCGTATCCTTCGAATCCCCCTGCACATGCACCAGTTGAGTTCATAGCGTCGTTGACCCCAATGACCACACCGTTGGAATCTATCATGGTAACACCGCTTGAAAACTCAGAATGGGGGTTACTGTCTGGGAAGAATATACAGATTACCTGCTTACTCTCCCATTCCGTTGGTAGACCATCATGAGAGGATTCGCTATCATTCACAAATTTTGCCGCCTCATCGTTAACTGAGTCTTGGAGAAATGGAAGTGAGATTACTACAATCACTAGTAAAATAAGTGAGGCTGGTTTCATTAAGTCAGACATGGATTTTATCCGATGGAAAACAGGTAATTTAACTATCCTAATAAAATTGAATATCTTTTCTATTAGGAA
>CAXHBZ010000076.1:0-5355 GCA_964015215.1 uncultured Candidatus Poseidoniales archaeon
GTTTAGGGATATTTGATTCATCTCCTGCAGTGAGCCTTGTTCTCAAAAAGAAGTACCCAAAAATCAGAAGAAATGAGCCGAAAATCAATGTCATAATGTCGCCAGTTTGCAAAACCGCGAGTAGAAGGGCGGCCCCGATTACCATAACTACGAACAACAGAGTCCTGTTTGTTCTCTCCCTCTGAATTCTAATTTGCGCCTTTCTTTCGGAGATTATGGCTGAACCTCGCCCTGCAGGGACTGTTCGAACTCTCGGCTCGTTCTCGTCCTCAGTGTTTCTGTAGACCATAACATCCTCCAAGCTGTCCTTTGGGAGAAACTCTGTCATGGACCTTGCTAACATGGATTTCCCGGTTCCTGGTTCCCCTACCATGATCATGTGTCTCCTCTGTTCAGCCGCTTTCCTCACTACAATGGACGCAGCCTCTTGTCCGATTACTTGATCAACGAGGTTTTCGGGAATTGGAACTTCACTGGTTGAGGATATTTGCAGGTCTGATACCCATTCTTCGACGGGGATGTCGCATATTGGGTCCTTGTCCTCTCCGACTCCAAAAGCCGGGCCTTCTTCCCAAGAATCAAGGTGTCCCTCGGAATCAGGCTCTGCGCCCGTAACATTGACTTCTTCGTCCGCCATGGGCATTCCTCAGCATGGCCTGAAGGTAGGACCTTCTTGAAGGTGCGTTAATCACGTCAAGCGGAAAGTAGGCCTACGGGCTCCCTGATTTATCCGTTGGGTAGTACCTGTTCAGGTATTCCTCTCCGTAGTAGTGCCATTGCTCCATGGACCACCCAGGCGGGAGTCCTCCGGGCGGAAGAGGCGGGATCATTGGAGGAGGCGGTGGAGGATTTGATGCCCTATTAATCGGAGTAAGTGAAATGACAGGAGGCACAGTTTCGCGGTTTGGAATCGTTAACGGGTTAAGGCGCTGGATATGGTTTCTGGAAAACCGATTTCTGGCAATTGATGTCGCGGTTAGAATCATGGCGAATATCGCGAGGAGTACGATGGCATATGCTCCTATCGTGAAAACTGAGTACGGATTCTCTCCGGGGTTTTCACCTTGCCCGCCCTCTGTTCCGCCTCCTCCCTCGCCCGGGGTGACGGCATCGAAGGTTTTCTGTTCCGAGGTCCTTCTGTCGAACCCGTTTTCATCTACCCCTTGCAGGCTCAAGGTGAAGTAGTCACCTGTACTCAATCCACTGCCCGACGTAGGGAGGATGATGAAAGGCCCAAGGTTAAACGAGGACCCGGCGCTGTGACATATCCCGGTAATCTTGTTGCAAACGGTCCAAGTCACCCTAATTTCACTTAATTGTTGGTCACCTATGTTAGTGATGAGGACCGTGGGAGTGGCTCCTACCTCTGATGAGTCTATCTGGACCTCGAAATTCTCATCCCAGTCCAGTGGTATATCGTCTACGATAGTGAAGGACAATGAGATTGTAGTTGACGCACCATGACGGTCTTCGGCCGTTATTTTGACGGTGTCTAATCCTGCTTCCGGCCAGTTTGCTTCCAGTGTTCCTGATATCGGATCATAGAACACTGCTCCAGGGTAGTAACTTGACGCCGTAATCCAAATCTCTTCGTCAGGGTCATCTATGTCTGAGACTCTGCTTATCAGATCGACCTCTATGGTTTCGCCCATCTTCATCGTCACCTCGTCGATACCTGAGGAGTCTATCCTTGGTGCATCGTTTACATTGAGAAGATAGAAGGTTACCGTCGTATCTGAAGACTTGGTCCCGTCACTAGCTCTGAGTGAGATCTCTACCACGCCGTTTGAGTCGTCATCGAGGGAATTCACATTTATTGTCTGTCCATAGACGCTAGCCTCCACCAGAGAGCTGTCGGAAACAGACAGAATCTCAACAGTAACACCCGAAACTGGGACCACTTGCCCGTTGTTGTTGGTGTCTGATAAGTAATCGGTAAGGCCTAGGCTTGCTGACCCCCCCTCATGGAATGATTGAATTGGTATTGGAGACCACCTAGGGGCCCCATTTTCAACTACGTTAAACATCATTAAGCCGCTATTAGACTCATCTCCGTCATCCACTGTAACCTGCATTCCCTGGGGTATGGGCGATCCCTGACTGTCTAGGAGGAGGTCATCGAATCTTACTTCAATCTCTAAGGTCGAGGGATTCCAGCTTATGAACTCAGGTTCGGTACTTGAGACATCGAGGTTGAACAAGGGCGTCTCGGCGTCCGATATTAGCCCGACCACAGATACCATCTCGGTGGTGCTAACCTTGACGGTTGGAACGCCTGCGTACGTCATGTCGCTGTTCCCAAGAACACGGGGGAGTGAATTCTGGAGGTGAAATGCCTCCTCAGTAATTAGCCAGTCACTGGCCTGACCTGAAGCATCGGTCCATTGCACTCTCAGATCGTAATTCCCTAACTCCGCATCCAATGGCGTGTTGATTTCGAAAGTAAATCTAGCATTATCGCCGACCCCGATAATAGCCAAATTACTGATCCAGTCACCACTCCACATATTGTCGGAGGAGGAGGGAGAATAGTGTACTGTAGGATACATAGTGCTTATGTCATCAACTAGGTCGTTAGAAAGTGCCGAGGCCTCGAAAAAGATGGAGGAGCCTCTGTCGATCGAAGTAGAACTACTGGAAGACGGTTGGCTCGCAGAAGGTGGCATATCGTGGAGGGCGCCGACATCTGAGATATCGTTTGACGGGGATCTGTCTCCTGCGTTTTCAGTTATTTTGGCTCTGATGTTCGTAGAGCCCATAGCGTAAATATCAAATCCTGTGGTATCCAAAACGGCGTTAAATGTCTGGGAACCCCCAACATCGAAATCACTGATTGTGTGAGTGGATATCTCATTCTCGACAAGGCCATCCATCCAATTTATCGAGAGTTGGCCGCCTCCGTCATAAGCCTCAACCCCGTTATTTGAGACACGACAGGAAATATCTAGGATATCCCCCGGCACGAACCCAGTGTTCCCATTCCTGTTCGAAATAGTAATGCTATCAACGCCGATATCAATGAGCGGAATCATGTCCAAGTCCACTGCTGAAAGGAAATTGTTGTATGTCGTATGTGGACCATCCATTAGGGCGAAAACAGGCCAGAAATTCTCCAATTGGGAGTATCCGCCTCCAGCTCTGACAGTACTTAGTGGCACCTGCCAGGAGTTTTCCACCGGAACATTTGGTGTCAAGGTCAACTGCTCGAAACCGTTGTTATGACTTGCCAGCATCCACTCCCTGAAACTGTGGTGTGGCTTTACTCCGTTGTCATATGAATCCGGGCTAACCTTCTCCGTAATCGCAGCGTAGAGGAATACTGATACTGAGCTCAGAGAGCCTGTATACATCGAGTTTACTGACACTGTCATTTGATCTGTGGCAGAGTCATATTGTGTTTCCATTTGCATCGCGTAGTTCGAGGTGTCCGAGTCCATGCAGCCTCCGTTAGAGTATTCAGAGTCGTAGTAATTCGTACCTCCAGCACCAACTTTGTAGCATGTTCCAGATTGCCTGTCCGCGAAGGAAAACACCGGTATTCCAGATGCTGCAGCTGAAACGTGACTCCTTCGATTTATGGGGCTGTCATCTGGATAACCGTTGGAAGAGGACTGGAAAAATGAGACAAATGTAAAATCTTCAGGATTAGAATTCTTTAGGTTGTCCAAGGAAGGTGATGCGCTACTCATACACGGGCCACACCAGTGCGCCCCCACGTATTCACCGAAAACTGCGTGCCCGGGGCTGGTTGCATGCATTTTCGTTTCTATTTTATGCAGTTCTTCACGCGGGCTCGGGCGATCATCTACAGAGATAACGGCGAAAAATGAGGAAAGCAACAACAATGAAATCATCGATATCGAGGAAAGTAGTTCGTAGTGAGTTCGACGTCCCATCAATCCTACCGGTTAGAATTATGGTATAACCATGTTCCCTATTAGCATCGCACTTAATTCGGGCAAGAGGTTTAGTTGATATCTGAAGTGGCACTCCGTAAAACGTGGGAGATGGTGAAAGGCCAGAATGGTTAGCACTCCGAGAGGATGATGGGAGGGCATACCTTCTTCGAAGAGAGCCCGGGGAAGTGAAGGTAAAGGGCCTCGGTAGATTTGATGCTGAGAGACTCTTAGAAGGTTACTCAGTGGGAGACAGAATAAACGTTGGACAGAAGTCTTTGACCATCATTGACCCATCCTTGTCTGAGGCGAGGAGAAACATGGCCAGAAGAGCGCAAGTTATTGGTGCCAAAGATTCTGGATTCTTGATTTCATGGATGGGGATAGGAACCGGTTCGAGAGTCCTTGAGGGAGGGCATGGATCCGGAGGTCTAGCCATGCATCTTGCAAATGTAATGGGGGCCAAGGGGACTCTCATTTCGGTTGAATCCAGGTCAGAGCATGCTGAAGTTGGGAAACTGAATATGGAAAGACTATCGGAGATATTGCCTGAATTTCCAGACTGGCATCTGATCGAGGGCGACATCGGAAGGGTTGGAGATTTAGTAAGGCAAAAATGCGAGGTTCTGGATGCCGCAATAATAGATATTGCAGAGCCATGGGAAGTAATCACGGAAATAGAGCCGGTCCTCAGAGTTGGAGGGAGACTAGCCTGTTACTGCCCGACCACTATCCAACTGGAAAAGTGCTGGGAAGCGGCGGAAAGGGAAGGCCTGGTAGTGGAATGGGCCGGTGAGATGATTGAGAGGAGATGGGTAAAGGCCAGCAGAGGAGGAGTCAGGCCGGGTAATACCCCCATAGGACACACCGCATTTCTACTTATTTCAGCTAAGGTCGCGGCGTACGAGGAAGAATGAGCACCGTTGATAACTCTGACCCTTTCCGGGCTACCATGCGAGACAGTGCAGAATGGAAGCCCACATCATACAGGAGCCATACTATAGGACAGGTTGTAGGCTCTGGGGACTTGTTAGTCGGTACCGAAGTGACTCTGTGTGGTTATGCTGAAACTGTAAGGGGACGGGGAGCGATATGCTTCCTGATGCTCCGAGACGGTACTGGACGCATCCAGGCATTCATCAAGAGGGACAACATGGATGAGTCATTGTTCGACTCTATACAGTCAGTTTCGAGGGAATCGACAATTCAGGTTACGGGAGTCGTAGCTGAGAAGAGAGCCCCTAAGCTAAAGGAAGGGGAAGCCCAACCACCACCCGAATACGAGGTTAATGTCTCATCAGGATCAATTCTAGCCGTCGCATCGACTCCTCTTCCAGTAGGAGTGACAGATGATGTGCAGGTCGGACTTGATGTGAGGTTGGATAATCGGCATTTAGACCTGAGAAGGGAGCACGTTAATGCGATGTTTCAATTGAGATCGAGAGTACTTCAGTATGGC
>CAXHBZ010000077.1:0-5348 GCA_964015215.1 uncultured Candidatus Poseidoniales archaeon
CCACACTCTGCCATGCGGGGATTGGTCGCCCTACCACCGGCAATGCTGATAAGTCGACTCAACTAGGGCTAGGTGATAACATGCCGGGAACCACGAGGGTTGAGATAAGGACATTGAAGGTTGGAAGGTACGTAGCTCTGGAAGAGAATGCCTACAAGATACTCAGCATGAGTAAATCCAAGCCAGGCAAGCACGGCTCGGCAAAGGCTAGGATCGAGCTCGAAGACATATTCACAGGACAGAAGAGGAGCCATGTCGGAACAGTCACCGATACCATACATGTACCCCTAATAGAGAAGGGCTCCGCTATTGTTACCCACATACAGGGAAGTGAGGTGCACGCCATGGACAACAAGACCTACGAGACCCTCATCCTTCCAATGGACTCAGAACTAAACCTAGTTGCCGGTGGAGAGATTCAGTGGATGGAAGCCATGGGAAGATACAAGGTGACTAGGGACCACTAGCCAATTAATCCGCTAACATATGGTATGTTGTTAGTTAATGTATAAGCGGTAAACCCCTCATTGAGAGGTGAGATTGCATGGGCGACGTCGAAAAATCTGCGTATCGACAGCCTGTAACCGCATCAGGGCTGAAAGCAATCGAGAATGGCACCCTTACATGGCTAGACGAGGACATGTACAACAACCTGAACACGGGAGTATTGGAGCAATACCTCGAGGAGAAAAACCTCAATGAGTCATTCGAGATCAGTCACTGGAACACAAGAAAGGTCCTGATTGGGGTCCTTATAGGGGCTCTCTTCAGTGGCGTCACAGCTTACATCGGCCTGAAGATAGGCATGGCAGTCTCTGCGGCTTGGTATGTGGCCTACCTTCTGGGCATGGCTCTGAAATGGTCTCCATCCGAGGTAAACATCGCCACTAGCGCAACCACCGGAGCCACTCACGCCTCAACTGGGTTCATATTCACGTTCCCTGCAATATTTCTCCTTGCGTATTCCGAGTCATACAGGGTGGGGGACGGGTTCCTGATATCATCGGTCGACACCCTCCAGCTAGCCTTCATCGGAATTATAGCATCCATGTTCGCGGGCTTCTTGGGCGTGATGTACTTCATAATTTTCAGAAGAGTCTGGCTGGTAGAAGACCCACTGCCAATGCCCGGTTTCGAGGCGACCCTAAAGATGCTCGACATCGCATCGGATGTCAGCACGGGAGCAGCGGACGCCGCAAGAGACTCACTCAAGACAGTCGGGATATGGACGCTTTTCACAATGGGGTTCATGTTCGTAATCGACTATCCAATCAGATGGGGCAAGAAAATAGCAGGAGCACCTAGCAGTATCGCCGACTGGGTTGCGATGACACTCTCGGGACGGGACTGGGGACTGGCATCAGTATACACAGAAAGATGGATTCACCAGCCGAGTAAGCTGGAAAACGGATATGCCCCATACAACGGCATAACCCCCTACTCCGGATCGAACCCGTTCTCATACACATTCCTTGGAATAGAGCTCAGTCCCACATTACTTGCAATCGGCTGGTTCATGAAGTTCAGAGTTGCTTTCCTGGTCAACCTAGGTTCCATTGTCGCTTGGTTCTTCCTTGTGCCGCTGGTGGTACTCCAAGACGTCCCCGTCTATGACCCATCACTTGGCTCCTACGTCAACATCACAGACTACTCGGACTCCTCATCGAGCATATTCTACCCGACCATTCAATGGAAGGCATTCTCATCTGTAGTCAGGACAATCGCCATCGGCGCTATACTCGGAGGGGGAATGTTCGGGCTTGTGAAGATGGCACCTACCTTCATTTCCATATTCGGAGATATCTCTTCAGCATTCACAGGTGAAAGGGGCGAGGAATTCATCGAGAACAAGGGATGGTACGAGTGGCCACTAACTCACATACCGATATTCATGACAATCTCATTCTTCGCTATGATCATCACTTTCCTGATAGGGGGATTCCCACTCCTGCCGTCAGCGATATTCGCATTAGTTCTGATCTTTACGACATTCCTGCTTGGGGCCATTGCGGTCAGGGTCATGGGCGAGACTGGTATCGAGCCGGTCTCAGGCACCTCATTTATAGTACTCCTAATGCTTCTCCTGATCTTCCTCAACGCAGATGTGGGGCTGGACAAGGAGGAATCCGTCCTTATCGCACTAGTAGGGACAACTGTCTTCGGATCTGCCATAAGCATGAGCGGGACTGTTGTGGGCGACTACAAAAACAGCCTGTATATCGGAAACAGGCCCTACCACATTTCCAAGGGCAACATCATGGGAGTCGTCCCCGGGGCGATTCTAGGCGCAGCAGTGGCCATCTTCCTGTCCAAGCTACTCGCAGATGGGACGATTGACCTATTGGCGCCACAGGCTAACGCATTTGCGTACTTCACCACTATCCTGGCTGAAGGACAAGGCGACTGGGGTGCGTTGGCACTTGGATTCGCTCTCGGCGCCTTCGTGGAATGGGCGACAGGGATGGGGACCTCATTTGGCCTGGGAATGTATCTGCCCACACCCGCAACATTCCCGATGCTGATTGGTGGCGCTGCTCGGGACTGGTGGGAGAGAAGGAGACTGCAGCCAAAGGTGGACTCCATAAGGATCGAGAAGGGTGCGCAAGAGGCTGAGAGAGGGAGGGCGCTAATGCTTCTCTACACCTTCATGATTGCAGCTGGGGCGCTGACCGGGGAGGCGTTCTATGGTGTGGAAGCTGCTATTCTCGCAGTCCTTGACGATCAGATCGGTACCAACCTCTCCAACTGGCCTGCTATCAGGCTCTCCGGTTTTGTAATTCTTAACATCATCCTGGGTGCAGTAATATACATCCTGTTCAGTAAGGCTGGGATTATAGGCCCGGGTTCTCCACCTCCTGAGAATAATGATTCAGTCATGGATGCAGAGCTGGCGTGATGAAATGTCGGATAACCGTACTGGAACCATGGGGCCGTACGCATTATTGGCTCTAGCATTAATCGCAGTGTCTAGTGCCGGAGCGGTGCTTCAGCAGATGGAAGGGATCCCCCCGCTTCTGAAGGCATCATGGAGGATGTATGGGACAGCCCTCGTCCTAGTCCCAGGATTCCTGTACCAGTGGAACGACAAGGATAGGGAATTACTCAGCATTAGGGACTGCTATCTCATTATCCTGTCAGCCGTGTTTCTGTCATTTCATTTTGGTAGTTGGATTTGGTCACTAGACCACACAAGCCTTGTTCACAGCCTACTGTTCGTTACCAGCCATCCATTGGTTGTAGTGGCAATCATGCCAATAATGGGTTCGGCAGTTAGGAAAGGACATGTTCTCGGCGCCGGAATCGGATTCTTCGGTGCCGCAATCGCTCTCCTGGAAGTCGACACAAACAGCGAAGTCACCCTAGTCGGAGATGCCGCCGCCTTTGTGGGGGCTGTTACCGTGGTTGGTTATCTCATGATTGGGAGGCACCTCAGGTCAGAGAGGAATACGCCCGTATTCATATACGCCTTTCCCGTAACTCTGATTGCAGGACTTTTTCTCACTATCGGGTCCATATCCATGGAGGGGACTGAACTGTACTCCTCAGTGCCCGAGTCCAGTGCCTTCGGATGGGCCGATGTTCTTTGGCTACCATGGATAGCATACCTCTCCCTAGGTCCGGGCCTGTGTGGACACACCGTCATAAACACCGTACTACGTTGGATTTCGCCCTTGGTCGTTTCAGTTGCATTGCTTTTTGAACCTGTCATCGGAGGGGCTATCGGCTGGTTGATCACTGGTGACGCACACCTTGGTGCATGGACAATAATAGGAGGTCCCTTGATGCTATTGGGTGCCATCCTAGTAACCGTGGAGGAGGGCAGGGGACTCCCAGAATCAGACACGCATTCATGAACCACTCACCTCTCGGAGGCTCGTGGAGAAGACACACCTGTTGGTGACAAACGACGATGGTATTGAGGCAGAAGGCCTAATTGCACTTGTTACGAGGCTACACAATGAGGGTCACCCAGTAGTGGTTCTAGCGCCACAGGAGGAGCAGTCTGCCACCGGGATGAAACTGACACTATCCAGCGGGATGAAATTCAGAGAGAGGACTGAAATATCAGAATCCATAATGACTGAGAACGGACCTCCTCTGAGGATGTTCTCTCTCGATGGGAGTCCTTGCGATTGTGTAATTGTAGCATTGGAGGGAGGCCTCAAATCATGGGCCCCGGAAATAGAACCCATGATGTGCATATCGGGCATAAATCATGGTCCGAACCTTTCAGTGGACGTACTTCACTCGGGAACGGTCTCGGCGGCCAGGGAGGCCTCTCTCTATGGGATGCCCGCAATCGCCACGAGTCTCGCGACCTACAACCACAGAAAGTTTGAGGACAGCCTATCGGTCATAATGGACCTCATAGAGAGGTGTTCAAGTTCTCTCCCCGATTCACTGCCAAATCTGCTTAGGCCAAATGGAACATCCAACAATCCCAAGGGAGAGGAGCTGGGTGAGTACTTACTTTCTGCTTTCCACCACGGAGACTTGTTCCTCAACGTAAATACCCCGGAGGTGTGGAACGGAAAGGTCTCCACTGTGTCCCTCGGAGCCAGATGGTACAGGAGCGCATCAGACATGGACGAGGCCCCTAGCAATGGCGTAGAATTCGAAGTCGGGTCCGCGACGATAGTTGAGGAAGACATTCCTGACACGGACTGTAATGCCATCAACAACAATTTCACTTCAATCACGCCCTTGGGAAGCTGGCCCAGCAACCACCCACTTGGAATAGGCAACGAGGCACTCAAGCATTCGATATCGGAATGCCCGGACGGTTTTCCTTACTGGATCTGAGAGTCAATGTGATAATGCACGATAGTGATGCAAGAGTGCCCCTGTAGCCACGCCTTTCCAAGGGAAATTGGGACCAATCCCTCCATGTCTCTACCATCAATATCTAGAACGAGGTCGTCAGAGAGCACAAATCCGCATTTTTCCTCTATGCTTGAATCCGAAATTTCCTCGCCCTCCCTATCAAGGACATAGCCCTTGATGCCCTCATCGCGCCATTCAGAGAGCGTCTGCGAGATGCCCCCTCCCGATTGCCTAATTCCAGTGGAAACATCCTCAAAACGGCCTATTGGTGGTACAGGGGTCCTGATGAGGGATTTGAAGTGACCAGATATCGATCTCTCATCGGGGCGCACGCCCTTGAGGGCCCACCCATCGAGAAACACCCTCCTAGGCATCCCACTTCCCATCAGATGGATAACAATCTGGGTGTCACTCCTGATTCCATGAGACAGAAACAGTGCGGAGTTTATTGCTCTAGCGACAACATCCATCCTACCTCCGGTACCCGGCAAATCGTTGAGGTTCAGGCTCCCGGTGCTCTGTCT
>CAXHBZ010000078.1:0-5340 GCA_964015215.1 uncultured Candidatus Poseidoniales archaeon
ACACCCGTTATGTCGTCGGCAGCGTCAGATGTGTATAAGAGACAGCTATTTCTTATGTTGATTCCCTGGGTGTGAAAGAGGTTGACGTGATTGGTATTGAGGGAGGAGAATACGGACATTTATTTGGCATCTTCGCGACTCTCAATGAGGCCCCGGATGGGATGAAAATTAGGATGCATTACGAATCAGGGGTCTTGCATTTATGTAGCCCTTCGAACGATGGTTTTGTAGAATTTATTGAGGAGGGTCGTAAATTCTCTGTTTTTGCGTTGACGCCATGCATGAAGGTGAATGTTACTGGTGGGAAATGGAACTTAGTCGAACAACAACTCTCAATGTCCACCAGAGGCCTCAACAATGAGGGTCTGGGTGATTTTGTAACTGTGACTTCGGATAGGCCGGTCGCGATATACGTTGAGCGTTCAGGATGACTTAGATTCTGGATCTCTGGATAGCATGATTGCTATCGGTCGGGTTCTTGGATCGCTTTCCAAACCAATCTTCATTATGACTGCCAAAGGGACTCCGAGGACCATTCCCATTATGCCCCATGCCCACCCCCAAAATGCAACTAACATCAACAGGACGATTGGGGACATGTCTAGTCGCTGGCCCGCTAACTGTGGCTCGATTATCCCCCCCCAAACCTGCTGATTGGCGATTAATAGAGCTATGAGGATGAAAGCTGATGTCTGAGGGAGGACGATTAGGCCCAAAAGGATGGGCGGGATTATTGAGAGCAGTGCGCCAACATACGGGATGAAGTCCATAAGGAATGTGATTGAAACCCAGAGGAAGACGAATGGGATATCCATGAACGACAGTACTACTGCAGCAACAACAGCTTGGCCAAATGCCACAGAGGCCCTAGTCACGACATAAGTGTTGATTCCTTCTCCGGAGTCAGAGGCTACTGACATCACTCTCTCCACATCATCTGGGTAGGCCGCCTTGATTCTCTTGGGGAGCGTTTCTGCCTCCAGGATGATAAACAGGAGGAAAATCAGAACTGTCACAAGGCCAGTGGTGAATCCTGCTAGTGTACCCACGAATCCCGCTGCATAGGAATTAACTGTCTCTATGGTTATCAAGTCGGTGAGGGTGGCTGTATTGGGCTGGTAGCCGAATATAGATAGTTCCTCGACCCATGCAACTTTCGCGTCAAGTGATTTCTGTAACTCGGGAGCTTCATCCGTGAAACTCTGCATGGCCTCATACATTGAGTTGGATGCAAACAGAAGGAAACCCATTACTGCCACCACAAGAACCCCATATGCGATTAGTGGGTGACCGCCGATTCTCTCCTCCAACCATTGTGCAGGAGGCCTAATCAAAAAGAAGATCAGAGTAGCAACAACCAGTGGTTGAATCACGGCTTTAAGATGGATTATAGCGAGGACGCTCACAAACAACACGATCGAGATATTGGCAAGGGTCCCAGAATCAACCTTGGCTAGACTAGTGCTTTTCGCCATGACTATCAGTATCCCGAAATAGTCATGGCGCATCAATGGTTCGCCTAATCTAGCATTTGTATGGCCTCATGGTAGATTTTCTCAAAGGATTCAGCATTGCCCATGTAACTGAAATTCTCCAGAACCCTAGCTCTACCTTTCTTGCCCTTATCAGAGTCTTCGCTCAGTACTTGTTTCATGGCGGAAACCATGGATCCAATATCGCCCATTTTGAAAAGCGCTCCCACTGAATTATCCACCATCTCTGGAAGCGGGCCGTGATCCACTGTTACGACCGGGACCCCTGAAGCCATTGCTTCCAAAGGAATCAGCCCCTGGCCCTCGTAAAATGATGGGTACACAACCAAATCTGAAGAACGATACAGTTGTGCTAATTCGATGAAGGATAGGCTGGACTCTATCTTCACGTTCTCTTCAACCTGAAGGCTTCGGGCAAGTTTCATGAGTCTCTTCTTCAAGTGTCCCCTGCCGACAATAACGAGCTTTGAGTCAGGCATTTCTCTGTTAAAAGCGGAAAATCCACGTATCAAAGTCCCATACCCCTTCCTCGCAGCTAGCCTACCCACTGCCAGCACGAGCTTCGAGTCTGGACTTCTTACTCCAAACCTGTCTCTAATCTCAATCGATTTGTTTGTATCTTCCGTACTTTCATTATCTAACGGCCTGAACATCTCTGTGTCGACTCCCCAGTGAACTACCTCGCAAGCCCATTCAGGTGGTGGACTGTATCTGGATTCAAAGTCTTCTTTGGTTGCATGAGAATTAGCAATGCATATCATTGACTTGTTGATGGCAACGTTCTCAAAATTGGCATACCTACTTGCTGTGAATCTGATTGCTATGTCATTTACATTTGCCCAGACCGCAGCCTCTCTGGCCTTGCTTGCTTCGAGCAATCCATCACGCTCACCAAGCCATGACCCATGGAGAGAGGACACTACCGGAGCGATGTTTTTGATACAGCGTTGAAACTGTGGCTTTGCCCAAGATATCATTGGGCAGTGCAAGTGAACAACGTCTACATTGTCCCTCGTGTTTAGCCTTTCTAACTCCAAAATGGCCCTCCTTCCATAGGAACGCGTGAACTCCATGGGGATTTTCGCCCATCCTACTTCTATCACGTTGACCCCTTCCTGGGGAGGGGGATTACCAGCACCCGACCTAGTAATCACAGTTACCCTGTGACCCCTACTGACCAGAGCGGCGGATAGATGGAAGACTGTTGATCCCATTCCCCCCCACCTAGGTGGAAACTCGGCGGAAAGCATCGCGATATGCATGGCAATTCAAAACTCCGATTCGGTATCAGCATTTCAAGAGAACTACCACAAGTCAAGCGTTCGCATTATTCAAAACAGAGTGGCTAGTGGCCGAAACATGACTAAGCCCCTGCCAGTACACGTAACCGTCGTTATCCCGACAAGGAACGAAGAAGAGGCGATAGTGGATACCATTAGGTCTGTGCCGAATAACGGATGGTGTGATAAGCTAGACTTCCTGATAGTAGATGGCAACTCTACAGACAGAACTAGAGAGCTAGCAGAAAGCGAGGGAGCTACTGTATACCTCGAGCACAGGAAGGGTTATGGCAGGGCTTACAAGACTGGATTTTCGATAGCCCCGGGTGACGTCATCGTGACAATGGATGCAGACTGTACCTACCCCGGAGAAGAGGTTCCCGGTCTCGTAAAAAAACTGGTTGAGGAGAATCTGAAATGGATAACTTGTGACAGACTAAGGAGGGCAGAAGAGGGATCGATGCCGGGGCTCCATGGATTCGGGAACTGGGTCTTATCAACAACCGCATCGCTTCTTTACTGGTATGGAATCCATGACTCTCAGAGCGGGATGTGGGTTTTCCGAAAGTCAATCTTTGACGATGAGAAGGTCCGTCCTAAACATGATGGCATGCCCCTCTCTCAGGAATTCAAGATACGGGCGAGAAGGTACCTCGGAAAGAAGGGGACCGCAGAGGTTAGCGTCCCATACAGGCCGAGGGTTGGAGAGGCCGAAATCAACACGTGGGGTGATGGTCTGCTGAATCTGAGATTCCTCTTCACCCATAGATTTGGCCTGACAAGGCAAGTGACACCCTGGGGCCCAGAAGAATAGTCCCGAAGGGTTCTCAAGGGAGGCCCATTCGGGGTCAACATGACCAACGAGAACATGTACTATCGGATGATGGGCAATACTGGCATACAGGTCTCAGTCCTATCCTATGGATTCTGGGCTACGTACGGCATAAAAGACAGGCTATCTGGAGAGGAGGGGATCAAAACCGCAAAGGAGCTAATGAGGTTAGTTCGCAATGCAGGGGTTAATTGCTTTGATCATGCGGAGGCGTATGGCAACCCAAACGGAGAGGCGGAGAGGATTTTCGGAATAGCACTGAAAGAGCTACAAGAGGAGGATGCAGAGCTTTGGCGTCGCTCGGACTTGGTAATAACGACCAAGATATTTTGGGGCGGTTCGGGAGTCAATGAGTCTGGACTCTCGATGAAACATTGCAGGGAAGGTTTGGACGCATCCCTTTCAAGGCTACAAATCAATTACGTGGATTTAGTTTTCTGCCACAGACCAGATCCGTACACTCCCACGGCTACTGTGGTGAGGGCAATGACTCAGATGGTTCGCTCTGGGAGAGCTACAGCATGGGGTACAAGCGAATGGTCTGCACAACAAATCACTGAGGCATTCTGGATCGCTAAAACCGAGGGTTTGGAGCCACCTCAGTTCGAACAACCTCAGTACAACATGCTTCACAGACATAAGTTTGAGAATGAGTATTTCCCACTTTTCAACCAACCTTACAATATCGGCACCACCATCTGGAGTCCACTGAGATCAGGATTCTTAACAGGGAAATATCTGGATGGAATACCCGAGGACTCTAGAGCAACACAGAAGGGGTATGAATGGCTCCTTGAAGACTTGAAGGAACGAAGAGAGAGGGGTGAGTACGAGGTAGTCTCTAAACTAGTCAGCTTTGCAGAAGAGCTGGATTGTACGCCTGCTCAGCTCGCACTTGCGTGGTGCCTGAAGAATCCCAATGTTTCAACCATCTTGATGGGTGCAACTACGTCTGCCCAGATTGATGATAACCTTGGTTGCATCGATGTAGCAAAGAAGCTGACTGATGCCCAGATGTCTGATTTGGATGAGATTCTGGAAAACAAACCAGATCCATGGATGGGCCCGGGTGGAGTCGGGACGAGGCAACTAAAGACCCTGTGATTCATCTGAATCATATTCTAACGGCTCGAATGAGGACCAAGACTGAATCATTTCTAGATCCCTCTCCATCTCTCTTCTTCGATTGGACACTATTACCATCCCTATCGATATCAGCATGCACACGATCACAATGGCAATCGGTAGGCCGGAACCAACTAACCACCCGAAAATGTCTAATCCCTCATCCTCGGTAATGGGTATGATAGACATCAGGGTCGGACTTACAGTGTCCCCGTCCAAGGCCCACACGCCAATGGAAGCTGATGACCCTCCAGTGACCTCCCAATTTGTTTCAAACGTCCAAATCCCGTCATCCGCAACCAAATCCCCCAACTGCCCGTCATCCCTCATTTGGAATGCCTTGGATAGACCCCCGGCGACCATCTCTCCTCCGACTGAATTTGTGGTACCATCCGCGTCCTCCATCACCACTGTGACCCTGATAGCGTTGACCTCTCCTCTCTGAAGCTCCTTTGGAGTGACTACCATATCCCTCAGAGTTGGTGATGACGAGCCTATGGTCAGATTTACAGAGGCTAGGGACTGGGCCCCCCTTGAGTCCTGAACCATAAGATCGATTCTTACGCTGTCTCTTATACACATCTGACGCTGCCGACGACATAACGGGTGT
>CAXHBZ010000079.1:0-5329 GCA_964015215.1 uncultured Candidatus Poseidoniales archaeon
GTATGGGCCTATCTCAGCAATTACAGGGACCTTACATTCTTCTAGAACTTCAGATGCTGTCAAATCGCAGCCTTCTTTTTCTGGGAGCCACAGTCCAAGATGGACTTCAGCCCCGCCCGTCAGGCCTGCTCCCCCATCAGACGCAGAAATTGAAGGAACCGGGACGAAAACGGACTGAACCTCTCCTGTGTCGTATGTACCATTTTTTGAGACTCTACTGAAATCGTCATCATTTATGTATTCCATCTCTGAACGTTGCTCGACAGGTGGTAACCAATGATTGTACTCCTCCTCATCACCGTTATCTTCGATTGACCCCATGCAACCAGAAAGGGACGGTAATGCAAAGACGAAAATTAACATGATAGCCATGTTGTGGCTTCGCATGTACACCCGAGGATGATGGTCCACATATTGGATTCGGTTAAATGGATTATTTTCAACGAACCAAAAGTCGCATTTCTTCGACGCTTTTGAGTTCGGAGAGATATATCTGCTCGATCGAATCATACAGGTCGTCGGTCTGCTCAATTAAAGGGAGGAGTTCTGAATAAACTTCGGACGCTTTAATCTCGGTCTCAAGAGAGTAATTCAACATCTCAATGTAATCTGTCGTGTGGATAATTGGGTGGGGGTCACGTTCTGTAACTGGAATTCCCCCCAATTGAACAATGCCCTTTCGAACGATATCAGCATGCTCTATAGATTCGGTCATTTCAGTGTTGAACATTGGTGATAATTGAAGCCGGTTTATGCCAGTGATGTTCGCGGCATAATGCGCATACATGTTTATTGCTCTCAGTTCCCATCCTAGTGCCTCATTCATCTTTTTGATAAGCTCATTCATAATATCATCCTTTAGGGTAATCTAAACTTTTTCCCAAGCCTTCTTACTTTGGAAGACTCAAGGTGACGAGTTATTAAACTCATTCAATCCATGCTTACTATTTCATCGGGTTAAGCGTCCGTGATAACAATTAGAGCGAGATTTCTGACAAATATTACTTGATTATGAATTGGCTTGTCGATGGCTGAGATTATGAGTGAGGCACCTCTCTCAAGAGGTATGGACGCTTACGATGAGCTTCTGAATTTGTTGAAAGACATTGATTTAACTAGTCAGGTCAGGAGTCTTCTTGGTTGGGATCAGGAGGTCCTAATGCCTCCTAATGCTGCCAGATTGAGGGGTGAACAGATGGCATGGATTTCTAGAGAGTTGCACGATAGAAAGACCTCTCCCCGTATCGGAGAGTTACTGGACAAGTTAGAAAGTAGCAGTGACTTAAATGAGGTTGAGGAAGCGAACGTTAGGTTGGCGAGGGAAGGGTACGAAAAGGCCACAAAACTACCCACCGAATTCGTTTCTGAGATGGCTAAACATAACTCCAAGGCCGTCATATCTTGGACTGAGGCCAGAGAGAGAGATGACTTCTCAATTTTCAGGGACGACTTAGCTAAATCCATTGAATTTGCAAGAAAGAAGGCAGATTACTTAGGGTATGAAAATCTACGATATGATGCTCTGCTAGATATCTATGAATCCGGGTTGACGGTTGCACGTCTGGACCCATTGTTCGACGGTCTCAGGAATGAGGTAGCCCCGCTAATTAGGTCCGTATCCGAGAGGGGAGAGGGTCCCGATATGTCGTGGATTACAGATAACGTGTGGAGTCGCGAAGGCCAAGAGAGGCTTAGCCAGAAGGTTTCAGAGGCCATAGGATTTGACTTCAAATCAGGAAGAAGGGACGCCTCAACTCATCCATTCTGCGGGGGTCCGAATCCAGACGATGTTAGGTGGACAACAAGATACAATGATGAGGATCCGTTCGGATCTCTCTACGGTTCGATGCATGAGACCGGTCACGGGACTTACGAACAAGGGCGTCCGAGAGACCTTGACTTCCAACCCGCTGGATATGCCAACGGCCTTGGAATTCACGAGAGTCAAAGCAGGCTCTGGGAAAATCAGATCGGGCGTTCGTACGAATTCTGTCAATGGGTTCTTCCTCTCTGGAAAGAAGAGTTCCCTGAGAATACTAAGGACTTAGATGCTGAAAAACTCTGGAAATCTGTAAATCTGATAGAGCCAAGTCTGATCCGTGTAGATGCTGATGAAGCTACATACAATATCCACATCATGATAAGGTACGAGATCGAGAAGCTTCTGATCTCTGGAGATCTAGAGGTTGATGATTTGCCGGATAAGTGGGATGACATGTACGAGGAGTACCTCGGAGTTAGGGCTGAGGACAGGTCCTCTGGCGTCTTGCAAGATATTCACTGGTCGATGGGAGCAATAGGTTACTTCCCCACCTACACACTTGGAAACCTCTATTCTGCACAGCTCCTAAAGGCTGCCAGAGATGAGCTTCCTGAGCATGATTCTCAGATTTCCAGAGGAGAGTTTCTGCCATTGTTAAATTGGATGAGAGAGAAAGTGCACAGGCGGGGTAGTGTCTTGGAGCCGGCGGAACTGATCGAAGAAGCGTGTGGCACGCCTCCTTCTCCAGAGGCATTCGTCGAGTACCTGAAGAGGAAGGTTACTCTGCTCTACGGAATTTAACTGATTAATCGGCGAAAGCACGATATCTCAAACTCGCTAGGGTGATGTATGGTCTCGTTGGCCCTTCACGCGGTCTCGTCTTTCACTCGGGATTTATTTGGCGCCTGTACTGCCATCTCTATCGACAGAGGATCCGTTGTAGTTGGATCCAAGGATGGATTGCTCATTAGTTGGCTGACATCAACTGGAGAAGAGTTGTGGAGGGCATCTATACAAGGCCCCATTTCTGATATCGCGAGAGGTCTCGATCGCGTATTTGTAACGGCCTCATCTTCGCTCTATGCCATAGATGATTCTGAGGGGACTGTCCTCTGGAAAGCAGACCTGGAAGGGGCCAGTGACTACGTTTTAAGACAGGGCAATTTGATTTGGGCTACCTCGTCAGTCTATGAAATTGAGGTTGGAGATTACACAGAGTCATCAATATGGAGATTTAATGGCTCTGGTGAGTGTGAGAAGCAATGGACCATACCTGAAAGAA
This sequence comes from uncultured Candidatus Poseidoniales archaeon, assembly GCA_964015215.1. Lineage (GTDB taxonomy): Archaea > Thermoplasmatota > Poseidoniia > Poseidoniales > Thalassarchaeaceae > MGIIb-O5. The sequence continues at coordinate 3,045 of CAXHBZ010000079.1, forward strand.
GCTGGTTTATCGGCCTCTCACATGGGAGCGTTATCCTGGGGCTTGGGCGCCCTAGGTGTGGGATTCTGAGTATCAAAGGGAATGAGTTGGTACATGTCGAGGTCGGGGAAAGACAGCCAATAGTCTGTGGAGATTACGGATCTCCGAGTGAGGAGGCAGTAGCAATCGTTGGTCATTCAAATGGTGCGACGACTCTCATAGGGGACTTGTATGACGAGTCGGAGGAGGGGTTTTCGATTAGCTCAGAATGTTGGACCAAGGTTGTTGAAGATCCGAGCGCGGTCTGTTGCATCCTAGTTGCTGACGGTGGAAAGGAGAGCATCACGGCCTACGAAAATGGATTCGTCAAAAGTAATCACGGCTGGAGCTACGATGTTCAGGGAGTGGTGTCTGCAATGGCAATCGGACCGCACAGAATTGGCGAGAGTAATCGAAGCTTGTGGGCCTGTACAGGTAACAGGGTACTGGTCCTTTCCACATCAGTTCCAAGAAAGGATAGTCCCGCCGACACGATTCCGTGCGGCCAACTAGAATTGGAGTTGAGTCACGAATGCAGGATCGACAAATGCGCCTCAGAAGGAGGCACCATCGTTCTGGCCGATGAAAGAGGAGGAATTCATTTCGTCAACACCGAATTCCTCAATAGGCGAATGGAGGAAGGTTCTGTGGAAATGAGTGCCGATTCCAGATCGTCCATAATGAGAGAGCGTCTGAGGAGGCTTCGTAAATGAAAATTTACAGTGGAAATTAACATTTTGGAACCCTTATTTCCACTGTAAACGTGATACTGAACGAAAGGTTTATTTGCCGTCGCTTGCCCTGTTGACTTTGCCGCTCCGGGGGAGTGGTGTGGGCGCGCTTCGGCAAACCCGCGGGCCACAACAACCGAATCCGCAATGTCGGAGAGGTAGAACCGGGATCCGAAAGGTGAACGGGGAACAGTCAAATCGTCTGTGGACGAGGAGGCGGCAGTAGAACCGATGTGAATACGACCGGACGCAAGGAAGGAAAGAGAAGCAACGGGGAAAGCTGGGGAAAACGGAACCGAACCCGTAAGGGGGAAAACACAACCGTACCAGAAGACCATACTGCAGAGGTACACGAAGGAAGGGAATGAAACCAGAGATGGTTACGAGCCTGGAGAGCGGGTGTGGGGAACAAGAGCAGAGGAAGCCGGACGCAAGGAAGGACAACGAAACTCAAGGGAAACACACCGGGAACAAGAGCAGGGAGACCTGTGGAGGACCGGTACCGATCGAGGAACAAAATGGTGATACTAGCCATGGAGTGAACCGACGAGGGCAATGAAGGAGCGATTCTTCAGGGGGGATACTACCCCGTTTAGTCCAGAAAAAGGCAAAGGGACCCAAGAGGCCCCTAAGTCATCTACCCGGGAAATCCTAGTCTAACTAGGAGGAACCGGACCCTGCGGAGTACGCAGGGGGGAAGCTTCCCCAAGCTGAACCCCTGCTGCTCCCACCCTCTTTTGGCCCTTTCAAACAATTTTTTCGGCTTCATGTTACTTGTTGCCTGTCATCTGTTCGGGCCTTACCCAATCATCAAATTGAGTTTCTGTTAAAGCCCCCAATTCCAACGCGCTCTGCCTGAGAGTCAGATTGTTCTCGTGCGCGTTCTTGGCAATCTTAGCAGCATTATCATATCCGATATGGGGATTCAGGGCAGTCACCAACATCAGAGAGTTCTCAAGATGTTCTGCAATTCTGGCCTCGTTGGCTTTCAAACCCATGATGCAATTATCAGTGAATGATCTGCAACTATCAGAGATTATCCTGATCGAGTGTAGCATGTTGTAGATCATCATCGGTTTGAATACGTTAAGCTCGAAATTGCCTTGGCTACCTCCAATGGATGTAGATATGTGGTTTCCCATCACTTGGCAACATACCATCGTTAGCGCCTCTGACTGTGTAGGATTGACCTTTCCTGGCATAATGCTTGATCCTGGCTCATTCGCTGGTAGGGATAATTCCCCTATCCCACATCGAGGACCTGATCCCAGCCATCTTACGTCATTGGCTATTTTCATCAAAGAAGCCGCGAGAGTATTCATTGCACCTGAGGCGGAAACAATCGCATCATGGGCTGCAATCTGGGAGAATTTGTTACGCGCGCTGGTGAATGGTAAACCAGTTTTTTCGGCAATTTTTGATGCGACTAGATCAGAGAAATCGGGGTGTGTGTTCAGACCAGTACCTACTGCTGTCCCGCCCAGAGCCAGTTCATGTAAGTCGATTAGGGAGCTGTCTCTTATACACATCTCCGAG
>CAXHBZ010000080.1:0-5280 GCA_964015215.1 uncultured Candidatus Poseidoniales archaeon
AGCTTCCAGCTGACCAATGTCACTATGATGACCTGGGAGTTACCAATTAGAGTAGCTATTCCCGTCCCGACGTAGTCAATAGCGCTGTGGTACGCGAGGAAATCGAACGCTATGATTAATCCCGCTAAGAAAGTGAGTCTCCTCGATCGAATATCGCGTGTCTCCTCCTTTTGGGAGTAATGTACTAGCAAGAAGAGGAATGGTACGGCATAAGCCATACGAAAGAATGCCCCGGTTGCAGGGTTGGTTCCCGACAGTTTGTACAAAAGGGGGGCGAAAGAAATAGCCCCGGCACCTGCCAAGGCAACGAGCATCGTACGTCGGTCATCAGACAGCGGGGTGTTTCCTCTCACGCTCGGCCGGCTTCGTACATCTCTAGAAGGCTACCGTCTTGGAACATCTCCAGAACTATATCGCTTCCTCCTATCAATTCGCCGTGTACGAAGACCTGTGGAATGGTCGGGAAATCTGACCATTCTTTGAGAGCAGCTCTGGCTCTTGGATCAGATAGGACGTTCACACAGGCGAACTGTTCCAAGCCTACCTCTCTAGCGAACGCGCTCACAATCTGAGAACCACGGTTCGAGAATCCGCATTGTGGCTGTTCGGGAGTTCCTTTCATGAAAATCACCAACTCGTTCCCATCGACTATCTCTTGTAATTCACTTGGTGTCCAATTAAATCCACTCATTATATCACTCCTTTTTTGGTCTTCTTACGTGTATGCCAAAGAATTCTTGCTTTCCCGAATGAGGATCAAAAGCGGTATTACCGAGGGCCTCAGCTTGTTCGGGGGTCATGCACTTCAAATCAAGTGCGTGTACTGAATTGTCCTCTATGAATTTCTTGAAATGCTTCAGGACTGGCATCTGTCTCTGTAGAGGCCTCATTCCAATGAAATCATCTGATATAATCCTGACATGGAAGTGATCTCCCGATCCGTGCAGGTCAGTAGCTTCGACCGAAGCATTTGGCAAGACTTTCCGGACTTCGGAAGCAACCCAATCCTCTGAGACCATGATATTGGATAGGGGGGTGTATTTTCAATGCGTTGATTGACTACCCTCCAGCGCCTTGTTAATCTTGTCCAAGTTCTCGGAGATTGTTCCCCTTTCATTGATAAGCCCGCTACCAACTACTGCGATATCTACTCCCCAATCCCTGACTAGGGGAGCGTTATGATGCTTAATTCCCCCATCGATCATCAGAATTGGGGTTTTCCCGCCGGAATTCTCCTGACTATCAATCGCTAATCTGAGTTCTCTGACTTTGGCTTCTACTTGAGGCATGAAGGACTGCCCGCCCTTTCCTGGTACGACAGACATTACCAAAACCAAATCCAAATCGGGTAAAAGTGACATGACTCTTGAAACAGGCGTATCTGGATTTAAAACACATCCAACTTGGGTCCCTGTGCGATGGATTTTATTAATCAAACTCGGAAAGTCATCCACCGCTTCGATGTGTGCTATCACCATGTCAACTCCGGCTTCAACATACTGATTCCATGTTTCCTCGGCATTGGTAATCATCAGGTGACAATCAATGAATACGTCGTCTCCGAGCCTCTGTCTTGCTGACTTTATCAGAGCGGGTCCGAAGGTGATTGTCTTGTTTACTACCCAATTGCCATCCATTACGTCCATGTGAATCCAATTTATGCCCGCTTCAACGGCATTATCCAGTGTTTCACCGAGTTTGCAAAAGTCCGCGGTTAGGATACTGGGCGTAACTTCCATGTCGCTCTGTATCCTGGGATGAGTGTTAGGTTCTCAATCCCTTGTATTCAAAGAATTTAGACACAGGTTGATACGAGGAGCCCCTTTCAGAGGCATAGGTGTAGGTATGGGACAAGTGATAGATACTTCTGATTCGGACTTTGATGTAGTAACAAAAAGCGGTAGCTGGGTATTGGTTGATTTCTGGGCACCTTGGTGTGGACCCTGCAAAATGATAGCCCCAGTGTTAACCCAGATTGCAGCAGAGAGAGACATAACAATTGCCAAGGTAAACACTGATGTTAATCCGCTAAGTCCCGGAAGATTCGGTGTAAGAGGGATTCCTGCTCTCGTCCTCTTCAACAACGGGGAAGTCATAGACAGAATGACTGGCGCAATGCCAAAAGCTGGAATGGATTCATGGCTTGACAGACACATGTCCTAGGCTTGCAAAGCGTCGGTAAGTCTACGTAATCTTTCTTCCAAGGGCCTTCCAACGTCTCTGAGAAGTCTTGTTCTTATTGCTTCGTGGAGCCACATGCCATCCTCCAGTTCCAACATTAAACCTCTGACAATAAGTTCCTCCGGTGGCGGACCATCATGAGATGCGGCCCTTGCGAGTACGTCCCACGGTACTGGCCTGTCAGCGACAGATAGAATTGACAAAATTTCCCTGCTTTCAACTGGTAGCACATCCAAAATTTCCTGATCTAAAAAACGCATCCAGTCATCGTGCACCGTTCTTCCATAGAGTTCTAACAGTTCTACTGCCAATGGATGCCCGCCTGTTATGCTGTGAATTTCATCTGCGCCTGTTTCCTCTGGCAAATCTATTGAGGAAACCCAGTCCTCAACCTCTTTCATTGATAGCCCTGAGAGGTCCAGCTCTTGCACCCTGTTCCTGGTGTGGACATCTCTGGTATCATAGAACGTCAGCTTCGTCCTTGAAATGAGTATTAACCTCATCGAGGTGGTGTCTGCGACTTGAAGTAGTGCCCCGAATAAGTGGCTTCCCTCAGGTCCTATGTTGTGGACATCGTCCAGTACCACGAGTAGTTTATCGAAATTTTCTGATACAAGGTCTGACTCATCGGTGAGATGAGCGCATAACCTCCTTCTGTAGGAATCAATATCTATTCTCGCACCGGGTTTCAAAGGCAGAGAGTCAAGAACCCTGTAAGGGTCTTGCTTTCCATCACCGACTCCTATTCCTAATCTGTGGAGCAGGCTTGTTGCTATTCCCAATGGAGTATCCCAAGGTTGGCAGGGGTAGTACATAATTTGAGGATCTGCTGCCTTTGAGATCTGATCATTTAGCCAATGAGATGTCAGGGTAGTTTTTCCGCAACCGGCAATACCCGATAGGACAAACATAGCAGCTTCAGAGGAGTACCATTGGTCTAACTCCAGCATCTCCGAGGATCTCCCATGAACCTTTCTTGTGGGGGGTGGAAGATTATGGTAAGTTGAGTGGGCTCCGGAAAATATTGTTGAGGTAGCTCTCTTCAGTTCCTGTGGCGACACTATTGCTCCAAATCTTATGTCTCCGAAGTTCAGAACTCCCTCGTGCTGAGCGTGCATCAAGACCTGGAGAATGGACAGGTTAGTCTTGAGTTTCTCTGCAGCCTCGTCAGCCCTAATCTCCAATAGCTTCCCATCTCTGCCCCTCAATAGGACCATATTGGTCCTGAGACTTGAAATTCTTGACCGTGCTATAGACCTGCCATCATCAGTCAGTTGCCAGGTCTTTTGACGGCGGTCTTCCCCCCTAATTGCGCGCATGTGCTCGGAAACCAATCCCTTGGACATCAAGTCCCTCATTGCACGTGAGACATTGGGAGGGTGCATTGCACAGACCTCAGAAATTCCGGGGCGTGTGACTTCGTTGGTGACTAAGTAGTGATCAGCCTGATGATCTTGTTCCCATAGGTGAAGCAAGATCCTGTCTATGACAGGGACGCTTACACGCGGAATGCCCTCTGACATGACGCTTCCGAGGAACTCAAACCCATCAAGAGTTCGGGGGTTTGCTCATTCTACACACTGAGGGTATGGGTCCTGCATGGGAGGGAGGAACAGATCCGAGCACTGCCTATCGACGGATGGAAGACTGAGGATGCTCTCACTTCCCATTGACAATGTTACTGGGGAGGTTGAGACTGGGCTAGGGATGTAATCCTCTCCGGTCTGGGAGATAATCAATTGTACAGAGTCGCCTTCGGGGACCACGACATCCATCCCAAAAAACTCCATTTTTGCCGTAACAGTAGATCCTGGAGCCAGAGGGCTTCCTTCTTTTCCTCCTTCATGGAATCTGAGATCCATTACTGCATGGCCTAGATGAATCTCGTTACTGGTTTGTATCATCTCAACAAACAGATGTCCACTGGTGGAGAATTGTGATATTGTTGCTTCGAGATGTATCGTTGGAGTTCCTACTATTCTAGTCTGGGAGTCGAAATCTGGACATTGTACTCTCAAGATTGATGATGAAGTAATCGTGTCACTCCCGCCCACTATTTCACACTCATCCATCGTTAATGATATCATATCAAATTCCTGAGGAGGGTATGTTTCCTCCACTCTCCAACCACCCATATTGTCCTGTACTTCTGCGACGAGTCTTGGTTTTGGGCCCTTATCCATCAAGTAGAAATCAAACCACTCAAGCATGTCATCTGCCCAATCCCATCGCAAAGTGTAAGGATAAGCTTCAGCGCCTCTGCCTGACGACAGTGATGCATGTCCAGAGTCGCCATCTCTATCTGGATAATCATGAGCCCATTGGCCATACAGGCCCTTGACATCAAAGCCTGCGTCAATGGACATTTGATGAGCTGGGAATGCCATATGTGGATCGACATTCCAATCCTGTAGGCCATGAATGATGTAGACTGACCCATTGTAAATTTCTAATGCGTGACTTAAGAAGTGTCTTTCTTCCCAATAATCCGAACCCGTCCACGCCAGATTATCCCCCGTCATGTATGCTGCTGGACCGGCATAGTATCCCTCTACATATCCCTCACATGCATTTTCTATGTCCCCACTGTCTCCGTCCAAGCCAAATGACCCATACACCCCATTGTGCATTATTGCGCCTCTAGCCTCCATACTGCCGTTTCTCCACATCAAATCATGGACCCCGATTAGTCCTGACATTGGAACTATGGTGGCCAGATATTCCGACCCAGATGCCGCGGCATTCCATGGTGTGCTACCATCATATGATTTTCCTATTGCGCCGACTTTTCCATTGGACCATGGTTGAGACCCAAGCCAATCCACTGCAGCCTTTATTCCAGCCTGTTCATCATGCCCCATTAGGTCCATGCAATGATTTGATTGGCCTGTTCCGAAGACGGAGACTTGTGCTACACCATACCCGTGTTGAACATAATTCTCGATAAGGAACCTACCTAGCCTGTTAGCGGGCGTAAGTGCATCAACGTCCCCGTCATCATAGTATGGGCCTATTTCAGCAATTACAGGGACCTTACATTCTTCTAGAACTTCAGATGCTGTCTCTTATACACATCTGACGCTGCCGACGACATAACGG
>CAXHBZ010000081.1:0-5258 GCA_964015215.1 uncultured Candidatus Poseidoniales archaeon
TACACCCGTTATGTCGTCGGCAGCGTCAGATGTGTATAAGAGACAGGCATTCGTACTCAATAGTGCCATCGGAGTCGCCGTCTAGGATAACAGTCCTATTTTGACTCGCTACATTGTAGAATATTAGGGTGTCATTTTGTACCACTTCAGCAGATCCAGGTTGAATCGATCCCTCTCGCATTATGAACGCGAAAGAGTTAGCACCATGGGCAGAAACTGTGGGTGATACTAGTACAATCACTAGAAGAAATGCGACTGTTCCTCCTCGAGACATCCTCATTGGTCACTTGCCTCCGCTGTCCACAGTGGTGGGTAATCATATCTAGCGTCGTGATCCTCATCGAACTGAACCACATAAACGCCAGATACCATCTCGGAGATGAAGACGAAACCCCGTGGATCGTATTGAAGCCCCCAATCAAAAGGAATCATGCAAGAAGCCCAACAGTCAGCCATGTCATAGCCCAGCTCAGTTGCTGGGTCGTCGATCCAATATGGGCCTGCTGGCAAGTAGTATCCCAATGTGTGCGATGGTGCCAATTCAGAGATTGCCTGGAAACCTCGCTCTGGCTCTGGAACGCCATTTTCCCAGACCAACTCGTCCCAGATGTGGCCATGATCTGTAATCCACACTCCAGCATGGTAGTGGGTCCAATAAACGTGCCCACTCAGTCCAGTATCGCCATTGTGTGGGCTGAAAATATAACCTCCGGGTATGTAGTGATGAGGATGTGAAGTACCGTCTGGAAGGGTACTCTCGCCGGGTAGCTTCCACTTGGAGACAAGGAAGGGCTGTGCTGGGTCAGTTGTGTCGATTGTCCATAAATATCCAGTGTGGTTGGTATTGGACCCGTACTCAGGAGCGATGTACGTATAGTGCCTCCAATTCACGCCATACGTAGCATCGGAAGGCCCTATTCCACATTGCTCTGGCCATGTTTCAACTGGATCATACTCGCTTATTCCAGAGCATATCAGGTTGTCTTGAGGTACTGCGTAATGGATATTGTCATTGCCATCGTTCGCATCTAGCCATACTTCTGGTGCCATGTTCGCATGCCCGCCTCCCTCGGGGCCATACCATCCTGAGTCGTCAGTTGGACATCCAAGCCACCTTCCAGTTTCTGGTGGCCATGAAATCCCAAGCGGGTCAGCAATTTGGGGTGGCTCGGAGACGTCGACAAGCCTCAGGCCAGCCCCCCAGTATGAAACAGCCAACATTTTCTGTTTTGTAATTGGGTGGATGAAGAATACATTGTCATGATTGAAGATGGACCCCCCACAGGTCGTTTGAGGTTCAGGCGTGTACCCTCCCCAACGAATAATCTCTCTACTAGCGTTCTGTTGCTCTTCGTTGTTTGTTGGGTTCAGGCCTGCAAAGTCGATTAGGGCGTAGAAAATCTGTGTACCTTTGTAGAAAGTCCCGCTTGACCCCTCTACCATCTCAGGATAGGGATCGGCACCGAAGAGGAATAGGTGACAGTCGTCTTGCCACAATGCTGTCGGATTTGCAGGTGTCCAGTCGCAATAAACATGCAAATCCTGGTTATGGAATCCTGCAGGTGGGTTATCCCATTCTGCGACCTTGATGGGGCTTGTCTTGTCCCCGACGTATATTAGGTCCAATCTATTAGCCCCGCTATTGGCGTCATCGTCATTGGGTATGGGGTCCAACTCAGAATTCGTTAGCTCATGATTTACCAGAACCCAGTTGTTGTCAGCTGTTACTTTGATGTCAATCATCCTAGCAATCTCCGCATAGTATGTCGAAAGAAGCCGGATCTCGTTTGGCTTGCTGATGTCAAGAATTTCGAATTGATTGTATGAAGAGACGTAAGCGAAGCAACCTCCGGTGCCATCCCCATAAATCTCACAGTCGTCTAGGAAGTTACCCTCGATGGCTATCTCTGAGTTATCCCCCGGAGTCGGTCCAACATTCTTGAATTCCTCGAAGCACGGCCTTCCAGCGACATTGTCCAAGTCAGCCGGTGGCTTTACATTGCCATCACAATTTAGATTGTGATAGTCTATCAGCATCGCATTGGGCGTGGAAAGTCGGTGCGCAAGCAGATCGTTGTGTGAGTGATTACCATCCTCTATTTCCGTGACAGGATCTATCCACGAATACCCTCCATCATTATCTCCTCCAGAACCATCGGAGAATGACAGGCATCCCGAGAGAGGGGCTATTATCATCAGAGCGGTCAATATCCATACGGGACGCAGAGGCATGGGCATGCGGGACAAAGGAGACATATCAAATTCCCCCTAGGGCGATCGGCCCCTATGGGGCCGAAGAAACCGAACTATACGGGACATCTAGGTCTAGCTGTACGATATACAATCCACTTGTGATGCAGGAGAGGTAAGTATACCCGTTGTGATATTCAGCCGCCCAAAGGAAAGGCGTCCATCCGAAGTCATAGAATGAACTATCCAGAGGGGTTCCATCGGCGCCATGGGGAAGATGGTAACCTATAGTAGACAGACTATGTGCATCAGTCTTGTTGCTTCCAGTCAGTCCTTCGACCATTAGGGTCTCGATGTCAATTATCCAAAGGCCAGCATGATAACTACTTAGGTAAATCCTGCCATCCCATGCCCCTCCGAAACTATTGTCAGGAAGCCCGGGCAGGCCCGTTTGGAAAATTTGGGTATCTGCATTATGGGGGCTAAAAAGTAACCATTCCTCTCCTTCTGGTATGTGGTGATCCATCGCAAAGGGAATTTCCCAGCCATGGATCAGTTCAGGCAGGAATCTGAAATTTCCATTGTTCATCTCATATGCTGTGGTATCTAAGAGATAACTCATCCCGGTCCCAACACTTGTGCTCAGTACCTCGGTGGCAACAATGGTTAGGTGCCTCTTTCCAGCTGTGTATCCCAAGTGGCTCGCATCCACCATCTCATCAATAGGTTCTGCATAATGAATGTATGATGCTCGGCCACCGTTCTCGTTACTGGTGCATCCGCAGTCAATCTCACCATCACCATCGAAATCCTCGAATTCCATCCATTGGCCCACTTCGGGTGCTCTCCAATTACAACCTAGCTGAGTGCCAAAAGAGCCTCTGCAGGCAGCGGCAATGGCGAGATATTCAGCCATATCGTTTCCTGGATGGGGAACGTCAGATACGTCAAAAATCCTCAGACCGGCTTCCCAGTATGCGCCATAGACGAACGTCCTTCCAAACCTCGGGTCATTGGAGTCTTCGCCTGGCCAGGTTTGAACCGTCATATCATGAATGTATATCCATCCTCCAAGAGTGGACTCCCAGCTTACTTCCGCCTCCCCGACTTTCACAATCCTAGGAAGGTCACCGTATCCCGCGAAGTTGAGATGGGCGACGGTGATCCCCCCACATGCGTCACCTTGTCCCACATCGCATTGTTCGTAATCTGGGTTTGCTACAAAGATATACCATTCGTTATCTATCATGTGAGTGTAGAGGTTGTGGGGGCCACTAGGATGGTCAGCATCATACCAAGAGTCGACCCAGCTAGGATTGGTTTTGTCTGTAACATCGACCAGTGTGACTGTCACTTGTGCCGGATCTTCCCATGATCCTACATTGGGGTCCGCCGCTCCTGGATCGACCAATTGATTCTGCACGATCACGTACTCTCTGGCATTGTATTGGAGATACTTCACATCCAAAACTTGGGTATTGGGGTCATAGTATACACCCGTTACAGTGGTATTGCCCGGATTCGTAACATCTACGATGTGCATTTCCGACCACCCGGCTATGTATGCGTATGTCCTACCATCGGGTGAATCAGCCACCTGGACCTCTGCATTGCCAGGGGCAGTCAGGGGATTGTAACTGATTGGAACTATGTTCTCCGTGTACAAGACATGTTGGCTCGCGTTTCTGTGGTCATGATCATCCGTCTGGATCAGGGGATCGATCAAGGAATCAGAACCAACAGCAGTATCCATTTCGTCATCGAATAATAAGAAAGATGTGGAAACCGCAACTACGATACAAGCAAGCAAACCTCCTGCTACTAATGCCCTTTGCATGCTCATGGGTATCCGAAGGAGCAGGTCATGTTGAAGTCATCGCACCCTCGCGCAGGTACGTGCGCGGAGCCACAGTCATTGCGATAGCATCCCTGATGATACTCGCTCTGCCATACGCATCGGCCCACGAACCAAAGGAATACACGGTTCTGTTGAAGCATGACGGCCCCACACCAAATGGCATCTCGCCCGGGATTCTTGTCTCATCAGATTCCCTCTTTTTCTACAATGTTGACAAGAGGGAGAATGTGACACACAGGGTTCTTGTCGACGTCGAGGGAGATGGGGACTTCCAAGGCGTGGACGATATCTCAACCCCCTGGCTAAGCGGGGAGTGCGAACTCAACGAGACAGGGGAAAGAGTAAATTCTGATTGTAAGGTCACAAGCCTACTTCTACTCGATCCATCAAATGGACTGCTCCCGTCAAATCTGTCAATGAGCCATCAGATAGACGCTAATGGGACATTAGAGGAGTTCTACTTCTCGGTCTCTTTTTCTGAGGATGTCCACTCAGACAGTCAGGATTTTCCAACCGGGCCTTCAGATCATTCGGTGCCAGAAAAACAAAACGATGAGTTTCTGCAATTCGCTTTAATTATGTCCTTGGTAGGTGTCCTTATCCTTCTTCCGAGACTCCTATTCAGTGACAACTGATGCTTCACAACAACGGTTGACCTCAATAACCCCTAGCCCTCCCGGGGGCTCAGGGGCGCTTAGCTCAGCTTGGAAGAGCGCCTGGTTTGCAACCAGGCGGCCGGGGGTTCAAATCCCCCAGCGTCCACCATAAATTCGAGCTCCGGTGGATAATCAATTATCCTCGTCGCCTTCCATTTTTCTGGCGATTTTTACGAGCTTAACAATTTCCTTTCTCGCTTCGTCGCTGTCTGATACTTCAGTTTTGAAAGCTATTCTTATCGGCCTAGGCCCATCATTCGTCATCGCCGACATTTCAAATCCATATCTGTCAATCCCAGTCATTGTAACTTCAGTCGTGTCTTTTGCCTTACTCATTTGTTTGCATATGACGACCATTGCATCTTCGTGATCCTCATTCATGTGCTGAATGATTCCCTCCGAGAACGGTATCAACGGGTCTGGTTCAGACGTTTTCCAATCTTCTCCCTCTACCCAAGACATCCTTCCGAATCCGCCGATGTATCTAACAGATTTCACTGTCAGTCTGAATAAGTGGAAATCTCCGAAATCAGCGTAAAATTTAGCGCTTTCAT
>CAXHBZ010000082.1:0-5239 GCA_964015215.1 uncultured Candidatus Poseidoniales archaeon
GATGTTGTAGCGTCTCGTGGGCTCGGAGATGTGTATAAGAGACAGGGTCATCGATTTTCCTCCGGGGACTGGAGACGAACCTCTGACAGTAAGTCAGACCCTTCCGAACTTAGACGGAGTGGTGATAGTGACTACTCCACAGGAAGTGGCCCTGATGGACAGTCGAAAATCGATTAATTTTGCGAAGACAATCTCCGTTCCGGTTCTTGGAGTTGTCGAGAATATGAGTGGTTACAAACTGTCGGGAAATGCGAGCCCGGGTACAGAATTCTCTCTCATCGGGCCGAACGGAGTTCCGCTTAATATCATAGCATCGGAAGACGGTGCCTGGTCTGCCACCTTGGATTTGTTCAAATCAGGAGGGGGCGAAGAATCAGCTCAAGATTTGGACGTTCCATTTCTGGGCAGACTTCCATTCGATCCCGGTGTAGTTAGAGGAGGGGATGATGGTGTCCACAGAATAGTCGCAGATCCTAGTGGAGAAACCGCCCAGGCATTTAGTGGCGTGGTAGAAAAGATTCTGAATTCTCTGGATAATCGCAATAGTCACAGCGTAAAGATTACCTGAAAAGGGTGAACATTGGGGTCGAATTCATTTCAAACATGCTCCTCGGAGGATATTGATATGGCTGTTGGCAGTGGAATCTACATCACTTGGATTACTGGGGCAATATTGCTCAGTATTGCAATGATGCCAATTTTCAAGCCTCCATATACAAAGGTCAGAATTGAAGGCTTCATCGATATGTTCAGAAGATACTGGGCACATATGATAATCGTTTTCTCGGTTTATCTATGGAAAGATATTCTAGATGGCCTAGATAGAGTATTAATGGCAAATACCCAGCTGGACATGACTCCTTACGTGTATGCAATTGAAGGTGATATAGTACTCTGGGTTCAAGAGGCCTTTAGAACGCCATTATTGGATGTAGTTCTGACCCACTTTTACGTCATGGGATTCATGACGGTGACCTTCGCCTCTTTTGTCTATCCAATATACTTCGATGATAGGCACATGGCGGATAGAGTATCACTGTCCATGTTCTGGGTATATGTTCTTGCGATACCATTCTACTTATTCTTCAACGTAAGAGTAACCGGCGACTATATCCCCCTGATGGAAACTGTTGCTTACGATCTAACCCCAGAGATTCACAATTGGTTCACAAGAATTGACCCGTTCACAAATGGGATGCCTAGCTTACACATCGGTTTGCCATTCGCAATTTGGCTGACCATGACTAGATGGGATGAAGATGGCAGGTGGATGAAGTTCAGAAGACTCCTCGTGGTTTTCATCGCGCTTACAGCTTTCTCAATTATCTACCTCGGAATTCATTGGGTGATGGATATCCTAGGGGGAATGATGGTCGCAATAGCCTCAGTAGCTGTCACGGAAAGAACCCATAGAGGAATTTGGACAGTAGCTGATGAGAGACTTTTCACACGCAAGCTTGCGAGATTGATTGATGATCCAAAAGCCTTCATTAGGGGATTCAAGATCTATTTGGATGAGAGGTATTCTCCTCTGAAAGAACCTGGAAGTAAGCAGACTAGCGTATTTATTGCCGCGCTTTTACTGTCAACGGGATTAGTACTCTTATGGGATGCAACACATCAGGAGTTTCCCGTGGAGGGAGTCGAATGGCCGACATCCGCTGCGGGATCTGACGACTGGCTGATAGGAATCGAAGTCGACCCTCAGATGGATGGTATAGATGATATTGAGGTTTCTGCACTTAATATCAGTATCGAAAACTCAAGAGACCCTGTGATTCTCTCTGGATCGAATTGGGTGGAGGAACCAAGTATTTCCATTTCTGGACCGTTTTTAATACTCAATAACGAAACAAGAATCGACCTTTATGACTTGGAATCTGCAGTGAGTCCGTTTGTTCCAGTCTACTCAGTAGATACTGATTTTGATATCAAAATGTCCGATATTGGTCAAGATCAAGATGGGGGGCCCCTGATTGTGATTGTTACAGAAGACAGAATAATTTCAATGAATTATAATCAAGAGATAAATGAACTAGAGGGAATTCCAAGCAATTTAGAAACCTTGGAAGTTTCCGGTAAATCAATTGCTTGGTCATTGAAAAACGATACCTCAGGGCCTACCGTCTACTCGTCATTTCTAACGGGAACGACATCTGAAACCTCCATTTACTTGGACGTGGGAGCAAAAGAAGATCAAGATAAATTTCTGATTGATGAGTCTGGGATTGATATTGATTACTCCAATGCGAGTGTTGTAGAAATATCAGTCGACGGCCAATCGATAGTCGCAGTCGTGGATATAGGGCCCATCAAGAGAACAGTATTCGTTGATACCATCTCAGGCATGCAGACACTAATCTCCAATCCTCTTTGGGAATCCTCCTCTCCGAGCATAGGACACGGTAATGTAGCCTTCTTACAAATCCCAAGGTTCCAGCCTGGCTCTACTAGCCCCGATCAGTCAGAGACTCCGCAAGTATTCATCTACCAGATTGACCTTAATCAGACCAGACAACTTACCTTCGATGATCAGGAGAGCCATGCTAGCCCCCAAGTAACAGTCGGGGGGGTGGGCTGGATAGTATCCGGAATCGATGGAGAGGCAGAATTGAAGTGGTACGACATGGAAGAGACATTCGAGCCATATTCATCAGTCATCTTACAGGCATCAGTTGTTCTTATGATTCCATTGGTCTTCACATGGGCAAGACAGAAGCAGGCCGAGAAGTGATGCCTATTCAGCCAATCTGAACATTTCATCCAGTGATCTCCTGGCCCGCTGAATCACACTATCATCTATCTCGATAATTTGCTCGATGGCAGGATTTCTTAATGCTTGAAGAATGTCTTCCAATTGAGTTCTCTTCATGTGTTTGCACATTACGCATGCTCCCAGTAAATTAATCTCATCTTTACTCTCAGCAAGTATTCTCTCAGATGTCCCGCATTCTGTAATCATCATGATGTCAGGCTTTCCGACCGAGGCAAGTCGCATTGCCTCCTTCATTAATAGCTCGCTACTACCGACAAAGTCGCTCTGTTCGAGTACCTCAGCATCACATTCGGGATGCGATAGAACTTGCAGATCAACTCCATGTGAGGCCATCCTTTTCCTCCATGAAATCACCTTTTCACCGGTGAACTCGGCATGGACCTCACACTCTCCGTCGAAAATTATGACTTCTTTCTTACCAAGTAGGTGCTTCTGTACATGCTTTCCCATGAATCTGTCAGGGACGAAAATAAGCTTATTTCCTGGTAGCCTCTCACAGATTCTGAGATAGTTGCTACTCGTGACACATACATCACACTCTGCCTTCACAGCAGCGGTGGTATTGATATAACACGCAACAGGAACACCGGGGTATTTCTTCTTCAGCTCTGCAACATCTTCGGGTGAAATACTATCACTCAATGAGCAACCAGCCTGTGGTGAAGGATGTAAAATTGTCTTGTGAGGACTGACTATTTTTGCAGTCTCAGCCATAAATCTTACACTCGAAAACAGAATTGTCTCTTGTGGAGCGTCCCTTGCCGCCTTTGAAAGGGTGTAACTATCAGAGACGGAATCAGCCACTCCGTATACTATGTCAGGAGTCTGATAGGAATGAGCGATTAGAAAAACCCCCTTCTCCCTTTTCAGCTCATTTATTTCCAGAGTCAAAGGTGATATAGCCCTACAAATTCGCATATCCCATCTTTCTTTTTGTCCTATGGCATCAAAAAGTCGCATAGCCTCTGTTTCAATTTCCTCAGGAGTATAACTCTTAGGCGCCATGAATCCTCTCGGAGAAGGGACGGTAGGCATCTCCATCATTAATCCCGTCCTTTGCTTTTTGACGGGGTTCTCTAAAACAGGAGTTGAGGTCTTGGTGTGGATGACGGAAGACTGTGACTTCGGCATCTGCATACGCTAACCCAAAAGTTCCTCGGATGGAATCGCTTTCAAGGTATGTGTCATCCCACAATCATGGCCGGACTCCATTTCGACTATTGGGAAGAGTCCGAAATTATACATGAAGGTGCGGAAGCAAGGGTAACCTCAGGCCTGTGGTTGGGCATCCCAGCTGTACTGAAGGCAAGAAGAAAAAGGGGTTACAGGCATCCAGAGTTGGATTCAAGACTAACAAAGAGCAGGATTACCGTGGAAGCAAAGGTCCTCTCGAGACTTCAGTCGAACAATTTTCCGTCCCCAAGACTCTTGCAATTAGACCTAGAAGCAGGTTGGATGGTCTTGTCAAGACTCGAAGGTGCGCCTATTTACGATACATTGGTGGATAAAACAGCCAATGAGCAAGACTTGGAGATGGTCGGTTCCATAATAAGAAACCTCCACGAACTCGGTTTCTCTCACGGTGACCTAACGACCCACAATATCATGATTGACAAGGATCGTAAAATATCACTGCTAGATTTTGGACTCTCAAGGATATCGGCCGAGTTAGAGCATTTCGGTCAAGATTTACAGGTATTGAATGAATGCCTATCAGCGAGCCACTCTGATTATGAGGGGGCAATAGAGAGGGTACTCTCAGGATACAGAGGTTCTTCAAACACAACTACCGAACCAAGCGCAGAATCGGTAATTTCTAGATTCAATGCCATTAGAAATAGAGTAAGGTATCTGGGGTAGTACAATGAGGGTTATTTTTGTCACAGGAAATTCAAATAAATTAGAAGAAGCTAGGAGCTATCTCGAGCCATTAGGCCTAAAAATAGAACAATTGATTATTGACGGAAAGGTTCCGGAATTAGTTGAGCCACAATTTGATGACTTGGAGAAAATAGCAATCTCCAAAGCTAATCAAGCACTAACCATGATTCCCAATTATCAAAAATCGGATTGTGCTATCCTTGTGGAAGACTCAGGACTGTTTATCGATTCACTGGATGGTTTTCCGGGCACATACTCATCATTCGTTTTCGAGAAGATTGGAGTTGATGGAATACTGCGACTGATGAGTGGAAATAATGTGAGGGGATGTGAATACAGAGCCGTATCAGTGTTGTTAGTGGGTGAAAGGAAAATTATCGCAAGGGGAATTTGCAGAGGAAACATAAGTGAGAATATTTCAGGAACTGGAGGTTTCGGCTACGACCCAATTTTTATCCCCGCAGACTCAGATGGTAGATCTTTCGCACAAATGAGCAAGGAAGAGAAATCACTTATCTCGCACAGAGGAAAATCGTTGAAGGCGCTGTCTGAAGCGATCAGTTCCCCGTCAATGTCTGTCTC
>CAXHBZ010000083.1:0-5236 GCA_964015215.1 uncultured Candidatus Poseidoniales archaeon
GGAAAACAGGTAATTTAACTATCCTAATAAAATTGAATATCTTTTCTATTAGGAATCCTGGCCAATCCTCTCGGATATCTTTTCCCGTAGCACCTTGCTCACTATCTTCCCATCGGCCGATCCTCCGAGTTTCGCCATGACCACTCCCATGAGAGGACCCATCGCTGACATGCCCTTTTCACTAACCATTTCGCGTTTCTCGTCTAGAACGTCTTCTACAGCCTTTTCGACCTCGTCACTATCAGCAGGGACAAACCCTCTCAAAGAAGCCTCGGAAGTCATCCATTCCACCAAATCTTCTGGTTGAGCTAGTTTTGAGGATTCGACCAGGTAATCGATCCCATCCTTCGTAATCACTCCCTCCTCCCTCAGGTGAATTGCCACAGAGAGTGCCCGAACGTTGGATGTCCCGAACTCCAGCAGGGCGCTTGCCCATGCCTTGGCGGGAAGGGCTAACTGCCCCTCTATTCCATCGAAGAGGATATCATCGATTTCAGCATTGAGAATGGCCTCGGACTGGTTGGAGGATATGTCCAAGGTCCCCAGTCTCTCCATTCTTTCGTCTGACGTCATAGGAAGATTGGCACATACTTCCTCCCACCTTGTATTGGAGATTTCTTGGATAGGTATATCGGTTTCTGGATACATCCTAGCTCCTCCAGGTAAGGGCCTGAGGGCATTAGTGGTACCATCCTCAGGTTGTCCTTTCCTGATTATAACATTTCTAACTTCCTTTGGGATTCTGTGGTATGCCCGCCTAGACCTGTAAATGACTGCCTCCATTGCGAGTTTCGCCTGCCAATGAGGAGCGACACAAAAGGCGAAAGCATCGTCATCGGATATCTTCAAGAATGCCTTAATTGCGTTGACGTCATTCTCGGAAATGCCGTATGCTGGTAGTTCGTCAGAGTGGAAAATTCCGGCCACGCCTGCCAGTTTGGCCGCGCTTGCAAGTTCCCGACCCAATCTCGGCAGTTGGGATCCCTCAGAGTCTGATTGTTTGAAGCCGAGCTTTCCCGAGAACCCAGGGAGTTTGATAGCCAGAGTAGAGGAGCCGTTAGAAACTGCCTCTCTAACAATCTTGGATTCGCATGCAGAGAGGGGTCCCGAGATATCGTGTATTTCCATTGGCAATCTAGATCTCGCAGCTATCGCAACCCTGTTCTCAACGGTCACCTCTGTGTCCTTTCTATCTGGAGGGAGTGGTGGTAGATTTGCCTGTTTCCTCAGTTGATTGGCGATACGGTACATGTGCAACTGCCTCGCCATTTCAATTTGTATTATCTTGGGTATCCAATCTAGATCTTGACATCCTTTAATCTCGACTCTGTCTCCACAAGCGATACTCACATTGAGATCCTGTCTTATTGAGCCCAATCCTCTTCTGACCATTCTTGTATCCCTAAGGAGTGAGCCGAGATAATGAGCGGATTCCTTGGCATGCTCGGGATTTCTAATATCTGGTTCAGTTGCAATTTCAACCAAAGGCATTCCTAATCTGTCCAGTGTATAAGTCACTACTTCACCATCCGATGTTGACTTGGATTGTAGCTTTCTCGCAGAGTCCTCCTCTAGGCAGATTACAGAGATTCCGATATCTCCGCTTTCCATTCTCAAAATTCCATTAGTCGAAATCAGCGTTGTCCTCTGAAAACCGCTGGTGTTTGATCCATCAACAACTGTCTTTCTCATTGGCTGCAAGGATGGGGCTGGTTTTGCCTCAAGCATTGCTGACATCATCAAAACTATGTCTACGGCTTCTGTATCGTGCGGCAATGGAGGGGCCTCATCCAACTCGATCAATCCAGCATTTGGAGGTTGGACATAAACGAATGTTCTGTTTCGCTTTTGCTCGAACCTCGCTGCTACGTCGATTTTCCCACTCTCGCCCTGAGACGCTCTGAGTCTTCTCTCTGAAATCCCCCAGTCCTCTGGAATGTCCTCAATCCCGAACTCATAGAGAAGGCTTGGCATTCGAGAATGTAACTTCCCGGTGGCTAGTTGTTGGTGAATCTCCAATCCGCACATGAAACCAAGGGTGTCGGGATCTAACGACGATGGCCTAGAGACATCTCCCATGGGTTCCATGTGATTACGAAACGGGTATCGCTCATAGGGTCAACGGACGAAAGAGTAGGTTCCGCCTCTGGGTGAGAAGATTTCTCCATTGATACTCATCGATGAAATGACGTCATCCACTTGTGATTCGGATATTCCTATATCTATCGCACGATTGTAAATCTGATTGATTTCTGCTTCTCCCCCCCTCTCCATACATATTTCTCTGATTACCCTCCGTATGGTTTGATTGGCATTTTTCTTTGATGCAGAAACGCCAGATTGAAGTTCTGACTCATCTTCGATTTTCGAGTCGTCCCTCCAGTGTTTGTAAACGGCCAGTGCCACACCTGCATCAGTTTCATCGGCTACGTCCTTTAGGTGCATCCTTGCGTGTGCTTCCGTGAGTCTTATGAGCGCCTCAATAGCCCTAGCAGTGATCGGGATTACCCTGTCCTTCTCACCATCATTTTCGAATGCCCCGGCCGAACGGTCCTGCTTTGCGGTGTCATTCCTGACGCTTACATAGTACTCCTCTATTGCCATTTTTGCCTTCTCGTTTAGGTTAGGGAAGTAATTCCTCTTAGCGAATGCGACATATTTTCGAAGGAACTCCATCGTCAGATGCTTCTTCCCATCCACACCAGTTGAGAATATATCGCCCTGTTCTTTCTGATCTATATCAAATTCGATGTCTTGGGACCGGTTCTCATTGACAGAGGAGGTCCTTATGTCTAGGATGTGACGAGCTATTTTGGTATCGGTGGCAGTCTCGGTTTCATCTCTTATTAGCCATAAAAGATCAAATCTGGAAGCTAGTGGATAAGGCAACTTAGTTTCTTTAAATGATGTCATGATACTAGAGTTTTCATTCCTGTTTGAGAAACGCCCACCTTCTGGGTTCGCGGCCGCGAGAATCGCACATCTAGCTGGGAGTGTCGCCGTTATCCCTCCCTTGGCAACGAAAATCCTCTGCTGTTCCATTGCAGGGTGCATGCTTCCTTTGTCTTCGTTGGATATCTTATCGAACTCATCAATCGCAGCAAGGCCTCTGTCTGATAGGGGAAGTACCCCTGCCTCCAGAGCAAATCTGCCATCTCCAAATGTATCTCTTATGGCCGCGGCTGTCAACCCTGCACCAGTCGTACCACCTCCGGTTGCAAATTTACCCCTAGGCGAAATATTTGACATATAGCTCAAAAGCTGTGATTTCGCAACTCCAGGATCGCCCATTAGCAATATGTGTATATCTCCTCTGAGATAGTTATCATCAGATGTCTTTCTTCTGACGCCACCGAACAGCTGTAATGCGAGAGATCTTTTGATTAGCTTGAGTTTGTCGTTTGCGAATATGGATGGAGCTATCGAGTTCCCCATTAACTGCAACAGGTTATTCATGGATGCTACATCTTCAATCTGCTCCCTTTCCTCGTCAGTGATCTTGATTTCAGTGAACGGTACGCTCTCATGAGTTGAGCTTACCATGTGGTAGACTATATCGAACATCGGGGTTTTCTTGTTTCTCTTTATTTCTGATCTGACAACAGGAATCACGTTAGCGGTAATTCTCTGTCCGGGGAGGTGCTTGTTGACCAAATCTCCTTCCAAGAGAACTTGCGCTCTAGATGGCTGGGCCCCACTGGGAACATTTTCAGGAAGCTCTTGAATTTCGAGCCACTGATTATTGATCATCCTTGAAATATTCATTACAAGATTGAATCTAGTTGAGTCGGTTCCCCTAATTGAGGCCCCACATCCAGTGTCTGCAGGGCACCTTATTGGCTCAACTAGTTCGCTTTCATTGGTTTGATCGATTTGTTGGGTCTCCCCACAAGTTTCGCATTGAAACACTGCAAGGTGTATCCTAGGCTTGAGCTGGGACATTTTTGTGACAATAACATCCAGGCTTCTCAGCTTATCGATGTCTCTGGAACCGATTTCCCTGAGAGGTCGCATGGTATCTTTTGGAAGATCCGAAAGCCTGATCATAGCATCCAAGTCAACTCCTCTGTCTCTGCATATTTCACTTAGAACCTTGTGGCCGCTAGAAATGATGAGCCGGGGGCTGATGAGTATGTCTTCGGCAAACTCTGGATCGAATCCTGTAAGTTCGTGAAATGACACATCAACAACTGGGCTGGGCGTTTGTCCGGAGAGCAGGAGAGTAATCTCTTCCTCCTTGGCTTGAGACAGGAACGTCTTCCATCTGGCACCTGAATCATGAGTTGCCATTGCCATGTTGAAACCGCCGGGCGACTGAGACGGAAAGTCACGGTCTATAACTCAAATGGATGAGTGACAAGACCCCTAGTTTTCCAGTGGAGGTTTTTCCAATATACAGACCGCTCTGTGTAATTGTACCCCTTCCACTGGAGAGGATTATATTTCTCGCCAGTATTGAAAAATTCCACAGAGAGGTTGAAATCGAAGATTGGTGTACGAGAGACATGGAACATACGCGTTCCGGTAATGACATACTAGTCAGGTTGGATCCCGGAGAGGAGATTCACACATCGTTGAGGAAGCTGGCAGATGATGTCGATTTCGATGCCGCTGCAATTACTAGTGGCATTGGAAGAACTCGTGACAACCAATATGGTTACATGAATTCTGAGGGCGTCTACAAGAGGAGGCCCCTTGACTCGCCTTCCGAACTGGTGAGTCTGTCAGGTAATATAGCACGGACTGAGAACGGTGATGCATTCACTCACATACACTGCTGCTGGTCGGATGATGACAACAATGTTCACGCAGGACATATGTTCGAATCGACTGTTCACGTTGTAGCGGAGATACATATCAGGGTTATGGAACATGCGACTATGACGAGATGCCCGCTTGCGGAGCTCGAGTTATTGGGGCTTCAGTTCGATTAGATGCGGTGGCTTAGTTGTATGAGGGTTCTATTCGCTCATGGATTCGAAGGAGGGCCTGATGGTTCCAAGCCTACGTTCATGAGGGAGGTTCTTGGTTGGGATGTTGTCTCTCCGGTAATGTCAGATTTGGGTTGGAGCATAGAGAACCAGACTGAGGTTCTTGTGAGGCTAATTGATTCAGAACAATACGATCTTGTGATTGGTTCATCCATGGGAGGCTTAGCAGCGGCTAATGCTTCGGAAATGAGGGGGGATGCTAATTTCAAACTGCTGCTGATTGCTCCCGCATTTGGCTTATGTGA
>CAXHBZ010000084.1:0-5217 GCA_964015215.1 uncultured Candidatus Poseidoniales archaeon
GATGTTGTAGCGTCTCGTGGGCTCGGAGATGTGTATAAGAGACAGGTTGGCCCCCATGGCCTGTTGTAGTCACAATATGACTTGAGGTTGCCTATGTCATGCGGGTGCGATTGCTTCTGCTGATCTTAGCCCCCATACACAAACGGTGTAGGTACTACCTCTGAATTGGCCCCTCACATGTCCTATCTTGTCAAACCTGGTATCTTTGGCCAAAATATTTCCAACTTGGTTCATCGTGGCGCCCCATCTGAACCTCTCATTCAGGTGGTCAAAAATCTCAACAGTGTTAGCTGAACCCCTTTGCTCCAAGAGGGATTTTACTTCCTCTCTTAATCTCGTTGTCTTGGACATTATATCGACGCCCTGACGCCATCGGGGTGAGTCATTACTCTGGCTCTGAGGCCTTTCCAAGACGATGGGCTGACCTCTACCGGGGTTGCTAGTCTTGGGAGTGGTTTCCATGCCCCCAGACTAGCCATTCTACCTTCTCCGCACACAAGTGTTCCGTGGCTTGGTCTCAATTCCATATTTGACCTTCTAAGTGAGCTTAGCGGGACTATTCTGTATGGTCGCAATCTCCTGCGATATGTTACTCCTTGATCTCGTTCTGTTGCTACGTTCATAACACAAGGGAAATTTCATTGGGATATTAAGGAAGGCAACAGAGTAGAGTTGAAAGTGAAAGTGAAAGTATGATTGATTTATCCATCGTTTTCAAATATGGATAGTGGGTGGCAATGTTACCGCTCGTGTGGTGTAGTTCGGTCCATCATGTCGCCCTCTCGAGGCGACGACCCGGGTTCAAATCCCGGCACGAGCACCAAATGTTGCTCCGAGGATAAAAATATCATTTCTTTCATCGCAAATACTGGAGAACGGAGAGGAACTTCTAATAATCTGAGGCAACAAGGAGTTACATGAGAGTCAAGTCAGTAGTTATTGTGTTAATATTCCTCGGTTCGATATTGTCTGGTTGCACAGGAAGTGATTCAGAGAGTGACGAAAGGGTGGAGGCCCTGGAGTCAGAGTTAGCTGACTCGATCTCGGATAATGATGACGCTCAATCGCAAATAGCAACGTTAGAGAGTGCTCTGGCTGAGGCGATTGAGAGTGTTTCCTCTCTGGAGGAAGTTGTTGATGGTTTGACAGTTAGTCTGTCAGAAGCTGAATCTCAGAGAGATGAGCTAGTATCACAACGAGAAGAAATTATGGGGCAGTTGGATAATTCGAGAGACAATGAGACTACTTTATCGGAAGAAATTTCTTCTCTAGAACAGGATTTACAAGATTTGGACATTGAGATTTCTATACTCCAATCGAGTCTTCAACAAAAACAAGATCGGATTTCTCAGCTGGAAAATACCATCTCCACATTACAAAGCGTCATGAGCTCACTAACGTACACTTTGAGCTACAGAACATCTGAATGCCCTCTAGATAACCCTGGCCTATTGATGGACATAGGTTTCGATAGCGGGGAGGGGCTTGGTATTGAAGGAGATGGGATAGTCACTTTCGATGAAATAGAGTTCAGTGTCGGAGAGTGCCCAGGTAACTACGGGATGGTGTACAATGAGACGGATACTGAACAAAACTGGGCTCAACAACGCATTGTGGAAATGGGAGGAGCACTGTACTTCACTGTACATGACGGGATACATGGTTGGGAGCTGTGGAGAAGTGATGGCACACTCGGGGGTAGTTACTTGGTAAAGGATATCAGAGGAGAGGATTGTTTTATGGCCACTGACCCCGAAACCGGTGAACAGTTCCAAGATTGTACAAACTGGGGTTCTATTTTCGATGTTAATTGGGATGGTGTCTTCAATGATGCGGAGATAGTTGCCGGCAGAGACAGAATATTCTTTACGGCCTCCCATGAGATGTATGCGGCGAATAATGGAGGGTTTCCCCAGCTTTGGGTAAGTGATGGCACTGAAGAAGGGACTAATTTAGTCGTTGATTTATGGGAAGGTTGGGATTATGACTGCAATGGATGTGCGTTTGATTACGCAGGTACTACTGAGCTAGTTCTTATCCCTGGTACCGGAAATTCACCCGATAGGGTAGTCTTTACTGCCATAAAGGCGATTACTGGGATAGGAGAAGAGGGGTATCCAAATGGAGAGGAACTCTGGATAAGTGATGGAACAGCGACTGGAACCCAAATAATCGCAAATATAGAGCCTGAGACCAGTTCATGGGTTGATGGCAATGGAATAACACAATGTTGCGCAGATTGGGATGGTTCTGTGCCCAGAGATATCGTGTACAAGGGAAATCAAGTTTGGTTTACTGCTCAAACTGAGAGCTATGGAAGGGAGTTCTACAGGTTTGGACTGGAGTTAGGGGGCGGATTGTTCTTGATTAAAGACATTAACAATGGGCCCGAAGGCAGTAACCCAATGTATCTCACGCCCGGTTCTGGAGGCATGTATCTGTCCGCTGATGATGGCATAAGTGGACAGGAGCTACATTATAGCCAAGGAGACGCGTTCTCAACTAATTTAGTCAAGGACATTTGGCCGGGCTTGAATAACTCAAGTAACCCCCAGTGGCTAACAAAACTAGGCAGTGAAATGGTATTCGTGGCTAATAATGGGGAAAATGGTCGAGAATTGTGGATAACTGATAATACCGAGGAAGGTACCAGGATGATTAAAGACATAAATCCGGGAAATAATTCAAGTGACCCCACGGGACCAATGAAGGAAATGGGCGGTTTTATCTATTTCTCGGCAGATGACGGAATCCATGGATACGAGCTCTGGAGAACTGATGGAACCGAGGCTGGGACTTCAATGGTGAAGGATATCAACCAAGGAGAAAATGATAGCCTATCATTTGGATCCACGGCGCATTGGCATGGAGAGTACACTCTGGTTCACAATGGTCATTTCTATTTCTCTGCAAATGACGGAGAAAATGGAGAGGAGCTTTGGAGAACAGATGGAACCGAGACTGGCACAGAGCTCTTGGTCGATGTAAATGACGGAGAGGTAGGTAGCTGGCCTTGGTACCTTGTACCAATGGGAGATAAGGTCTACTTCACTGCTTGGGATGGCGACCAAAGACAGCTATGGTACTTCTGGGACAATCCGGGACCCATAATGTCCGACGAAAACTAGCTAGGGAATTCTCTTAAGTCCACCTTCGTTGGAGTAGTAAGGTTCTGATGCGTGTTGAGCAGGATGTGAAGCTAACTTTTGATGATGTATTGATTAGGCCAAAGCGCAGTACACTGATTTCAAGATCAGATGTGACTTTGGTGAGGGAGTTTAAGTTCAGGCATTCGGATAAGACCTGGGAAGGAGTCCCAATAGTGGCCGCGAACATGGATACAACCGGGGTATTCGGTGTTGCAGAGGTACTACAGAAACACGGAATGCTAACTTGTCTACAAAAATTCTACTCCACTAGGGAATGTTCCAATGCGTGGGACAATGGCGTAGACCCAAAATTCGTAGCGATTACATGCGGTTCGACAGAGGACAGTCTGGAGCTTCTGAAGAAGAAGATGGCCACGAGTAATGGACTTTCAATGATATGCGTGGATGTTGCTAACGGATACAGGGAGGTATTTCTGGATTTCATCAAGGATGTCAGGAAGAATTTTCCAAATTCGATAATTATAGCTGGAAATGTGGCTACGAGAGAGATGACCGAGGCACTGATTCTCGCTGGGGCCGATGTAGTCAAGGTAGGAATAGGCCCCGGTTCAGTGTGTACCACGAGAAAGGTTGCAGGGGTCGGATATCCCCAGCTTTCTGCCATTTCTGAATGTGCGGATGCTGCTCACGGCCTAGGGGGCCATGTAATGGCGGATGGAGGGTGCTCATCCCCCGGTGATATAGCTAAGGCCTTCGCAGCAGGAGCGGATTTCGTAATGCTCGGAGGAATGTTGGCTGGACATGACGAATCGGGTGGCGAACTGGTAAAGGGGGACAATGGCAAAATGTACAAGTCATTCTACGGGATGTCTTCCGCCAAGGCTATGCAAGAATACTATGGAGAAGTTGCCAAACACCGTGCCCCGGAGGGGAAGGAAGTTAGGGTCCCATACAGGGGTAATCTGGAAGAGACCGTGCAGTCAGTTCTGGGCGGAGTAAGATCGGCTTGTTCGTACGTTGGCGCCAGGAGAATCAAGGATCTTCCAAAGTGTACTACGTTCATTAGAGTCACACGGACGACAAATGAAGTTTACAAAAAATTCAACGTCGAAGAATAATCATTTGGGAAACTGAATTTAACCTAGAAATTGACCGATTGCTATGATTGAGTACCTCGTATTGGTTGCCCTCGGGGCATTCATAGCAGCAGCTCTTACTGTTCCTGCGGGATTTGGCCTGTCTACGGTGCTAACTCCTCTCGTACTATTATTGATACCTCCTCATGAAGCAATAGCAGTTGTGGCTATAGTACATGGCGCGCACAACGCGGGAAAGCTCGCATTACTTTGGGAAAATGTGGATTTGGAGGCATTCAAGAGATATGGTGTCTGGCTGATTTTGGGGTCGGTAGTTGGGGCATTGCTCCAGAGTCGAGTCCCCCAGAGGCCTCTTTTGGTAATTTTAGGCATTGCATTGATAGTTCTACCAGCCCTAACCCTCAGCGAAAAGTGGACTGGCTACATGATGCCAGAATCCAATGACAGGGTAGGAGGATTTGGTTCTGGATTCATGGGAGGGCTTTCCGGTCATCAAGGAGCCTTGAGGGCGATGTTCCTATCACGAAGAATATCAAATAAAATGTCATATGCGGCGACAGCTAGCATATTGGCACTATGTGTTGATTTGTCCAGAATTCCAGTGTATCTTTTCTATCGTAGTGAAGAAGTGTTTTCTCATTACGGGTTGACTGTAGTTCTGGTTATTTCAGCACTTCTAGGAGCTAGGTTAGGTAAGGTTTGGCTGAAGAACATCGATTCAATATTGATTAGGAGAGGTGTGATGGTTGGAATTATCCTCAGTGGATTTTTGTACGTCTTCGAAGCGCTTTACTAGATATCAAGAATTATCTGCGACATCCATCCTGGTCCCTCGAAATCAGGGACTCCTGGATAATCACCAAAAACGATTTCTCCTTCTTGTACCTCCTTCAATAACAATTCGTGCATGGTAATGGCCTTGACCTCAATCTCCCTCTCGACAAAGTCTGTGTCAACCCAAGTGACTGTCTCTTATACACATCTGACGCTGCCGACGACATAACGGGTGT
>CAXHBZ010000085.1:0-5129 GCA_964015215.1 uncultured Candidatus Poseidoniales archaeon
AGATGTGTATAAGAGACAGTGATAATTATGGGGACGCTTGGATTTTGTCCAAAGATAAGGATGAGGAAAAGAGGCTTGTTGACCTTTATTTTAGAGGGGAGTCCGAGGAAGTGACATCGAAACTGGCCAACCCAATGGCTAGGAGTGCGGTTGAAGATCCTGGTCTTCTGACTCATGTACTTTCACTCATCTCAAGCGAGGTGGTCACAGACAGATACTCCATTGGAGGTTTCTTCCGCAGTACTTTCCTTGCGACTCAAATGGGCTCTGATTCACTCAACAATAAACTGGACGAGACAATCAGATGGCTGGTTGAGAATGGGATGATAATCCGAGAGGGCGAGTCGGCTGTTGTTGCGGAGAAAATTCGATCGAATCCGTTCCCATCCATAGATAAAGAGGATTGGTCAGACGATGTCCCATCTTGGGTAAATTCAGCAGCCTCCGTTTTAGGAATAGAATTATCTGAGACTAAGGACGACAGGTTGTTCGCCAAAAAACGTAGTGGGCCTGCTGTGTTTGGGTTCAAAAAGGCCATTTCAATAAGTGAAGAGTCGGATGAATTGTATGAATCCCAAACTATGGCATATTCTGCAACTCCATTAGGCTCCAGAATTTCCCGACTATACCTGAATCCATTATCAGGAAGAATTCTTCGAGACGGGTTAGAGAAAGCTATGTCAATCATTTCGGGGCATGATGATTTCTTGCAGTTTTCTCCAATGAGTCTTTTGCATCTGGTTTCCTGCACTCCAGATTTTTTGCCATTGTGGTTGAGAAAGTCCGATTATGACAAAGTACAGTCATCGCTTCACGTCCACGAGAGAGAGATGCTCGTTAGTGCAGTAGACCACGATGAGGATAGGCGGATGAAGGGGGCTCTGGTTTTGCGAGCGTGGATGGACGAGGATACCATGAAGAAAGTTGAGAGGGAGTGGGGAGTACAACCAGGAGACCTCAGAAGCAGGGTGGAGTTAGCTGAATGGCTATTGTATGCTGCAAGAAGGATAGTAATCGAGGATAAGGAGCTCTCATCCATAAACAGGGATGCTCATGAGGCACTTATCGAATCAATAGGGGAAATCCGCGGAAGAGTCAGATATGGTTGCAAATCTGATGTTCTCGGACTGGTATCTCTCAAAGGGATAGGTAGAGTAAGGGCTAGAGAAATGTCCGAACTACTCGGGGTGACTACGGTTTCAGATATTGCAGAACTGACAGAAAAGGACCAAGAAAGACTCTCAGAATTGAGAGGTTGGAGTCCTAAATTGGTTGAAAATATTATGAGAGAGGCAGGCCGGAAGGTTAGAAGAAATAAGAGAAAATACAAATGAACTACGAGGTTCTCAAAGTCTCGATGACTACCGTACCTTGGTTCCCAGCTTGGGCTGTGCATTTCTCATCTCCGATAGAAGATATCCCTTCTCTAATCTCAAAGATTAATCATTTGAGTCCAGATAAGCGTTGGATTATGATATCATTCGAAGTTGCTGCCAGCGAGATTCACTTATGGTCTGTATGGCATAAATCAAGAGTTAACGAGGAGCGAGGAAGTATGGTTGCCAGAGACCTAGGTGCTGAATTCCTTAGGGTTGTTTCTGGGACTAGACAGATTAGCACTGCCATAGAGAGATCTGGGGTGTCCCAAGGAGATTCCAAAGCTTGGTTACTACGTCTCCCCGAATTAGATGTGGGGGGATTAATCGGAAATACAAAACTCCCCGTTGAGGAATATAACAACTACTCCGCGGAAGCTGAGAAGATGATTGAACATCTCGAGGGATCGATGATTCCGACTAGGCCATTTCCTTCTAGAAATGGACTGACAAAAATAGGATATGTTGATGAGAAAACGGTGATAGAGGGCAACATGGTGGAACAATCCTACATACTTCACGCATCAATGAGCGATTTCTGACTGACGCATAGTCAGAGTAATATTCAGCCACCCATTCGGGATTGTATGTCTAGGGGCCACGTCGCAAAGGATGTTAAATCATATGTCAATGAAGATTTTGATCCAGGTAATTGGGATGAAGTTGAGAGATACACTACGGAGCTTCTCAACAGGAAAATATCTTGTTCAAAGTGCATTGAGGGAATTATCAGGGATGCTTCTGAATTATCTGAGCATATCTCCGAAAAGGGAGCGCTATTGTACATAGATATGACATGTGATACTGAGAATGAGAAAAAAAAGAGCTTGTTCCTAGATTTTGTGGAGAACGTGAGACCCAAGCTTTCCGAGTTTTCAGATTCTCTTAACCGCAGGATAGTCGGCCATGAGGCGGTAAAGGACATGTCCCCAAGGTATGATTTGATGATCAGGTCTATGAGAAATGATGTCGAGATTTTCCGGAGAGAGAACATTCCACTAGGCGTGGAACAGACAAAACTGGTTACGGAAGCACAGACGATAAATGGTGCCATGAGTGTGGAATTCAAAGGGCGAGAATACACAATTCCCGAAATGCGGATTTTTCTAGAGGCTAATGATAGGTCTGTGAGGGAGAGTGCTTGGAAAGCCGTTGCGGATAGAAGAATGCAAGATGAGGAGAGGCTTTCCGAGATTTTTGACGAACTTGTGCAAATAAGGGGCGAGATAGCCAGTAACGCTGGTTTTGCAACATACACGGACTACATGTTCCGTGCTATGGAAAGGTTCGATTACACCAAAGAAGACTGCTTGGAGTTCCATGACGCAATAGAGGCTGTTTGTGTACCTCTGATGAGAGAGATTAATTCAAGGAGGAAGGATTCTCTAAGATTGGGATCTCTGAAGCCATGGGACGTGAATGAAAAAACTGGAGTGGGGCCTGATCTGGAAGGAAGGCCACCTCTGAAACCGTTCTCTGATGTGAATGAAATGGTAGGCAAACTATCGAAATTGTTCCACAGAATGTCAACAGACCTAGGTAACAAGTTCGACATACTGGTAGAGATGGATACTCTGGATCTAGACACGAGAAAGGGCAAGGCCCCTGGGGGATACCAGTATTATCTGCAAAAGAGTAAGGTGCCGTTCATATTCATGAATGCGGCTGGTTTGCAAGGAGACCTTGAAACTATGATTCATGAGGCAGGTCATGCGTTCCACTCCATGTACTGCGGACACCTCGAACTGATAGGGGAGAGAAGCTATCCGATAGAGTTCGCCGAAGTTGCCTCGATGTCCATGGAACTGATGACACAAAACGAGTGGGGGGAATTCTATGGTAGTGAGGAAGCTAACAGAGCTAGGTTAGGACATCTTGAAGGTGTGATTTTCCTGCTACCTTGGATCGCAACTATAGACTCATTCCAACATTGGATTTACTCCAATCCTAATCACAGTAGGGAAGAAAGAAAGGACGCATGGAATTCTATTAGAGATAGGTTTGGATCGGTTATGGATTGGGAGGATTATGGAAATTACAGAGATACATCTTGGCAACAACAGGGGCATCTTTTCGGAGTCCCTTTCTATTATGTCGAATATGGCATAGCCCAATTGGGCGCATTGCAATTGTGGAGAACACAGAGGAATGATTCAGAAAAGGCTCTTACTGACTACTCCAATGCGATGACACTGGGCAATACAAGGACTCTCCCAGAGTTGTTCTCTGCCGCAGATATAGAGCTGGGATTCGGAAAGGCACATCTGAGCTCACTGATTGATGAAGTCAGAATGGCGATGGCTGAGCTGAATTGAGTCGGACACGGGGCCTGCGGGCGATTAATCCCGCAGACCCTCGCTTGTCACGTTGAAGACCGCTTCCCCATCAGGTAGGTTAGGACTGTCCACCAGGCGGGCAATTCTACGGCCCCCTTTGGACTTCCTGAGGTACAGGCGGAATGTACTTGCATGTCCAACGATGTGTCCACCGATTGGCTTCGTTGGATCTCCCCACATCGCGTCAGGTTTGGAATGTACTTGATTTGTTACCAAAACAAGCGCGTTATTGACATCGGCCAGCTTTTTCAAGTCCTTTAGATGCCTATTGAGTT
Organism: uncultured Candidatus Poseidoniales archaeon; assembly: GCA_964015215.1. GTDB lineage: Archaea > Thermoplasmatota > Poseidoniia > Poseidoniales > Thalassarchaeaceae > MGIIb-O5. The sequence goes on from CAXHBZ010000085.1 coordinate 3,988, forward strand.
TCTGCTGTCTGGCGGCAAGCATTCCCCGTCCAAGGAATTCTGCCCTGAAATGGCTAGTAAGTGAGTCGACAATAATCAACCTCACGTCAATGCTTCTACCCATTCTCTGTATTTCATCTACAAGCAACATTTGGTGGGCGGAGTTGTAAGCTCGAGCGACATGAATTCTCTCCAAAACCTCTGACGGATCGAGTCCCATTCCCTCAGCCATTTGAGTAATTCTTTCTGGCCGGAATGTGTCCTCTGTATCTATGTAGAAGACTTCTCCTCCGAATCCACCTTGCTCGGTAGGGAGTATGCAATTTACAGCTAACTGGTGACCAACCTGCGTTTTTCCACTTCCGAACTCACCGTAAACCTCGACGATAGACTGGGTCTCAAAACCTCCTCCGAGTAATTCATCCAGAGCACTGGTAGAGGAAGTTAATTTCATTACCTTGCTTCGCTTGTCTAGGAGTGCTACACCACTGATGAATCCCCCTATATTCGCCAGTTTCTTCGCACCAGCGATTATCTTAGCAGACACAGCTTCCCCAAGTTCAGCCTGCTCGCCTAGTTCAGAGGGGCTCATTACGGCTATAGCAAGTAGGTCATCGAATCCAGCATCTCTCAACTTCTCAGCCGTTGCTGGCCCGACACCTGGCAAGTCTTCTATTGTTGCCTGAGGCTCATCCACATCGATCACCACTTCCTCTTCCTTGAGTTTCTCGCTAGCTGTTTTCTCATCCATCTGCTCACCTTGTATGAACAACACCGGTACGCGGAGGTATATGAACAAGCGATGGGGTGTATTTGCCTTTTGAAAGTGATTCTTTCTGGAGACTTGAGTTCAGTGCTACGTTTTTTCACTTTCACTTTACATTTAGTATTGGTAACGGGTGGTGGATTTGAACCACCGATCTCCGGGTTATGAGCCCGACGAGATAACCTGACTACTCCAACCCGTTGCCTCTCCGGCACAATTGGCGTATATGAACACAACCTCATTCTTCGGACTAGTAGTATGGCAATGGTGATGTGCTAGATTACCCGCCCAGAGGCGGTGACACAGTGGGCGGGGACGTACTGATACAGAATGCAACTATGGTCCTTCCTAGTGGCTGTCTCTTATACACATCTCCGAGCCCACGAGACGCTACAAC
>CAXHBZ010000086.1:0-5103 GCA_964015215.1 uncultured Candidatus Poseidoniales archaeon
AAGCTAGCCATATCTTCTACCGGAGACAAATTTGGCACCGTTGGAGGTGCAGGACTTGAAATGAAGATCGAGAAAAGCCTGAGTGAAATGTTGCTAAAGGATAAATCCGAAATGAGGAAAACCGGGGGAAGGATTGAGACGTATATCCTACACAAAGAGGGGAAGGGAAAAGAGGCAGTTGCACTTGACAGCCTATGTGGAGGGCGCCTGAAAGTGTCATTGGAAGTTATCGAACCTGTCCCTCACATACTTATCGCAGGAGGAGGGCATGTGGGGATGTCTGTGTCAATTGTGTGCGAGACACTTGGTTGGCAACACAGTGTATTTGATGTGAGGAACGAATATTCGAATTCTGTAAAGTATCCTAAAGCCTCTGAGTCTCTCTGCAGTTCCGTCGCAGAGTTCCTCGAAGAAGAGAATGAATCATCAATCACGAGGTTCTCGGATATACTTGTACTGGGGCATGATTGGTCTGTTGACCAAGAGCTCCTCATAGGACTTCTAAAAATTACGACCGATGCGCCACGGATAGGAGTTATCGGCTCGACAACGAAGTGGGCTGGTTTCAAGAAGGCGGCACTAGAATCTGGACTTACTGATGATGACCTTTCATTGGCAAGATGTCCGATCGGACTTGACATAGGAGCGGATACACCGGAGGAAATTGCATTGGCTATATGTGCTGAGATTCTAGCATTTGAAAGAAAAGCAGATTAGCCGAAATATGAAATTACCCCCCTCTTACCGAAGGGCATGAGATACACCGCAATGGGGATTGTGTTCGTTTTTTTCACTCCACTACTCAGCGGTTGTATATTCTGGGATGACACATCACCTGTAATCGAAGTATCGGATGATGAGACCGATCCAGAGTCATATACCGTGGTCGCTCCCATAGACACTGGGATAAATGTCTATCATAATCACTTCATCATGAATCAGTCTTATCCGTCTTCACTCCTAGAGGGCCTGAATGTCACAATGACCTGTGACATTAGTACCGAGGGCACTTGGCAAGAGAGATATGAGGCGGACAAGGAAAGTTGCTGGGACCAGATTACCCCTACAGACATCGTATGGTTCAGAGGTACAAGAATAATCGGAACCTCTCCCGATAATGGAACCGACATACCCATTCTAGACGATCCACAAGATGGTCATGGAACGGCTGTGACTGGGGCAGTTTTGGATGCAAATCCAGATGCGGTGATATTTTTTGTTGAGGGCTTCAGTGATGCAGCTGTTCTTGCCGCTGCAAATCAACCGTTGGTGGATATCATTTCCACTAGTTTTGGGCCTATAGGGTCCATCCCGGTTCCGGGCATCGAAGATGCTACGAAGATTGCCGTCGTAGAGAATAAGAAAATTCACACTGGTGCGGCTGACAACTCGCCCTCTCCTGCTGTTCAGGACTCTACTGCCGGGCCTCCATGGAGCATAGGAATCTCTGGATATGCTGAAGAGGGTGATGATCAAAAAGAAACAATGAGTGGATCATACCCTGATATCGCCGCCGATTGGACCCAGATTCTACCGAACCATGATGATATCGATGGATACCACGAGACATCGGGAACATCATTTGCTACGCCCAGAACAGCTGGATTACTCTCAAAGATTATACTGACTTTGAGATCTGATTTTGGAGACTATTCTTCAGGGGCTGATCCTATTACTAGAATGGGGAATTTGGTTTACAGCGAAGGTCTTAATGTCTCAAATGATGACCTGAGGGACGCCTTGAATTTGTCTGCTTGGTACCCGTCATCATCAACTTGGGACCCGTTTTCTGGAACGGTGCCCATATCTCCCCTCGCACCGTGCACCCAAGTAGGGTGGGGAGTCGTAAATGAAAGCAATGTGCAGCCGATTATCGACCATCTGGGCGGAGGTCCAGATATAGGACAGAGGCCCTCTGATGTGGTAATGTGCATGGAAGCAAATCAAGCAATCAGAGAAGCTTACTGGACATAATACAGAATTTTCTAATTTACCTACACGACCGTTGGATTCAATAACTGAAAGTCGTTGAGAAAATTATGAGGAGAGTAAATCTTCGGTGGAATATTTCTTCTCTTCAAGGATCAAGTGATATTTCGAACATCCTGAAAGTGGTTGAAAGTTTTGAAGTTTTGAGTCATCTCTCCGTGAGTGAAAGAGGTGTTGTCCAACTCGCGGAAATAAAATTAATAGATGGAAGAGAAATAGAAGACCTCTCCGACATTAGCTGGCTTGAGGTTATCGAAGTTCTGGAGGAGGATGATGATGTGTTGGTTGCAAGTATTCTCTGCAGTCATCCTTTTGCTAAATCCGCAATTGAGCTATCGAATATACAAGTATACCCCCCATACGGAATAGATTCGGTAAGGGGTATGGAGCTTAGGTTGTCCGGACTCTCAGGCTCTGTGAGTAGGTTTGTCTCTCTTCTAAGAGTAGTTCTACCACCTGACAAAATTAGCGTAAATTCTCTCAGAGACGAAGAAAAAAATGGTTGGACTGACGGATTGACGGATAAGCAGAAAGAAGTTCTGAGTTTTGCAATAAATTTGGGTTACTTTGACCCGGATTCAGATATCAAACTCAAAGATATCGCTGAAGGGCTTGGCATGGCCAGAAGCACGCTCGGTGAGCACATGAAAAGAGCGGAGTTTGAAATCATGAAGAAGGTATCAGAAGATTTGCGCTAATCGAGGATAAAAAAACAAAATACTCAAGTCGTTGATTGTTCTGGTGAGCATGTGGTGCAGTACAGCCTACCCATGGTTCCCGGGCCTGATAAGGTTAGATGGAATGGCGTAGTCAACGGGGTGAATGTCGATTTATACATCGATAGCAATGCAATTCTTCTGGATGTGCTCAGAGACCAAGCTGGTAGTCTAGGCACGAAAAGGGGATGTGACATGGGAACATGCGGTTGCTGTAGCGTGATCATCAATGGAACACCGAAACTTTCCTGTTTGGTATTGGCTCAAGAAGCGAAAGATTCGGCAATTACCACCGTAGAAGGTTTGTCTTCGGGTCATTATTTGCATCCAATTCAGCAGACATTCGCCGAATGCGGAGGGAGTCAATGTGGTTTTTGCACGCCTGGATTCCTAGTTGTATCGGCTGCTTTGCTAGAGAAAAACCCCTCTCCAACTCATGCTGAAATAAAGACTGCAATCGAAGGTAATCTATGTAGATGCACTGGCTACCAACAGATAGTAGAATCAATTTCAAAAGCCTCAGAGATATTAGTTTCAGGAAGAGGTATCGATGACTCTACCTCGTCCAAGAGTGACCCCCATCCCGGATTCTTAGGTGGCAACTAAATGTTGGAGGATACTCATTCGTCCGAAGGCGAAAAAAAATTGGATGAAGATGATAATTTGGAATCCAGTGAGATGGTGGGATACAGGCAACAACCCGGTAAACTACCATTCTCAAAGCCGGGCTCAGGAGGGAAGAATCGTTTCTCAGAACCAACTGATTACTCCAGAATTCCTGAATCCCAGGGTGGTTCCTTGAAGCAACCTTGGGGAGCGCACAGGCATGATGGCTTGGTGAGTGGCCAGGTAATCGGGAAGCCTACGTCCCTAGTTGACAGCAATTGGAAGGTCACAGGACAGGCGAAATATGGAGATGACATTAGACTCCCCGGAGAGGTGATCGGGAGGATTCTTAGAAGCCCCCACCATTACGCTAGAGTACTCTCCATTGATATCAGTAAGGCCCTAGAATTACCTGGAGTTTTGGGAATTGCAACGGGAAATGACGCCCCTGGAAAGTTCGGGGTTCTTCCTGTGACAAAAGATGAGCACGCGATGGCTGTGGAGAAGGTCAGACATGTTGGTGATTTAGTGGCATGCGTCGCGGCGATTGATGAGTCCACTGCAAGGGAAGCATGTAGATTGATTGAGGTAGAATACGAAATCCTAGATTCCATCCACAATATCAAGGACGGCCTAGAAAACTCTGCCAATCCAATTCATGACAGAGGCAAATATCATATCGGTGAGTCGAACGTTCAAAAGAGGGTTTTCCAACAGTTCGGAAATATCTCCGACATGAAAGAAAGTTCTGTGGCGTCTCACAAGTCCAACTGGACGTTCACTGGGGTGAATCATGGATTTACTGAACCGCATGCAGTTGTTGCTCATTGGGACCCTTCCGGCAGATTGACCCTCTACACACCTCAACAGGTTCCTCACTATTTGCACAGGGCGCTTGCTGATGTTCTGGAAATCCCTATGCACCAAATTAATGTCCACAGGACATTTGTTGGAGGGGGTTTTGGAGGGAAGTCAGATCCTTTTCCTCATGAGATGTGTGCGGCTATCCTTGCTAGAAAAATAGGCAGACCAGTTAGAATTAATTTCGACAGAGAGGAGGTTTTCTGGGTAAACAGAGGTAGGCATCCCTCAAAGATTTCAATGTCACTACATGCAGATTCCGAAGGTCGACTTTGCGGTATTGAGACGGATGCTTTGATTGATGGGGGCGCCTTTGCTTCATTTGGGCACGTCACTACTTACTACAACGGAGTCCTTCATACAGCACCTTATGAAATTGGAGCTTTTCATTACACTGGAGCCAGAGTATGGACAAATAAGCCAGCCAGTGGTGCTATGAGAGGCCATGGTGCAGTTAATTCTCGATGCGCTGTAGAAACTGGAATTGATGATTTAGCAGAACAACTAGGTGTTGATCCCATTGATTTCAGGCTCGCCAATTTACTTCCTCCACATAGTGCCACAATTACGGGTTTTAGAGTGACAAGTATCGGCATGAGGGAATGTCTTGAGAGAGTGAAGGAAGAATCTGGTTGGAATGAAAAATTCAGGAAGATGCCCCTCGGAAAGGGAATAGGAATAGGTTGTGGGTTCTTCATCTCAGGGAGTGGGCTGCCTATCCATTGGGACCCGAACAAATTCCCCCACGCAACTGTGCATCTCAAGATTGACATGGATGGAGGAGTAACTGTCCACACCGGTGCAGCCGACATAGGTCAAGGTTCAGATACTGTGGTAGCTCAATCTGTGGCTGAGGTTCTAGGACTCCCACTTGACATGATAAGGGTCAGGAGCAGAGAGAGTGACACATCTCCGGTAGATCTTGGATCTT
>CAXHBZ010000087.1:0-5069 GCA_964015215.1 uncultured Candidatus Poseidoniales archaeon
CCCGTTATGTCGTCGGCAGCGTCAGATGTGTATAAGAGACAGTATCCAAACTGGATTCTTTATTCGGGTTCTGACATCGACATGTTTGATTTCACGCACAGCTACGCAGCGAAGGCTGCTAGCCTATTTGCAATGTTTCTCCTTGCTACCGCTCTTTTCGATTTGCTTCCTGAATTACATAAGCATATTATGAGGATTACTAAGCCTCTGACTAGTTTACTCACGAAGTCGAGGCCCAAATCATCGTGACCTCAGCTTTTCGTAGAGCTCGCCTGTAAGAGGCATTTGATGCTCCCATGCGAACTCTTTCATGACCCTAAGAGCCTCTTTCTCCAGTTCTGAGTCCCCCACGAAATCCGTGACATCTATGGTCGAGTTTCTTGTATTGGCCTTGAAAGCGGCGATAGGCTCTTCTTTGTGGAATACCAGGTAAGCCGAGCCGAAGCCGAATCTTTCCCTTAGTAATCCCCCAAAATAGTGGATGAGCGGATCAGATGGCGGAATGACCAAATCACGGGTCTTGGGTATTCCCTCTGATTCCAGTATTCCCTTTCTCCCCCAGCTGATATCATGTTGGTCGTCCACTAGGAATCCTTTGATCAAGGTCCCATCCTCCTCGAACTCGTGGAGTACGTCACTGATTTCCTCGGGGGAGAAGGGAGTCCCGGCCAATCTTTCGAACTGTTTCATCGAGATTACTGGATAGTCCTCCACTAGTTCTCTGAGATATTGCCTCTTTACGCTCCAGAGGTCATTGTCCTTAATCGGCTCCACCGTCTTGAATCCCCCTCTGTAATCCTGTACCAAGTGCCCGCTCCTGACTAGAGGGGATATCAGTTTCCTGAACTCTGCCCTCCTCATGGCCAAGCGCTCCATGAAAACTGATGGATCATTGTGGTTTCTGAAGAAATCCAAAACACCAAAATCATCATCCTCGGGAGGAGCGTTTCTGATGGCCAATAACCTCTGGAAATGAGGTAGTCTCGCCCAAACTTGGTGCCCCCTAAGATTAGTACCCTGATGGAGCTGTTCTGTAGCTGCCATCGACTGAAGATCTACTCTGAACATCTCACAGCGTCCCCTTAGTGCGAAATCGTCTCTGAGCTCGTCTATTTCCTTGAGGGCGTATGTCTCATTCTCCCATCTGCTGATTTGATGGATATTGTGACTATGGAAAAGGAGCCTGTTGATCGTCTTCCTTGGCCTTGGCTCTACGACCCCTCCTCTGATGTACCTCTCGTCGTCCCCCATAGAGACAAACCCAAGATCGGCGAGAATGGCTTGGATATTCTCATCGCAGTCGTGAACAGGGACGCCGTTGAATGAGTGCATCACAGAAACGTCAATTAGCCTGTCTCGGTAATTATCCAATAAATCGTTGAAAGTATCTTTGAATTCATCCAGATATGAGTGTGGAATATTGACATCCTTGATTTCCAAGTAGTCATTTACCACGAACATAAGGATTCTTCCAATAGGATCAACACCCTTGAAAACAGGGTGGTACCAACCTTGTTTCAGAATCATCCTGACCTCTTGTATAAATCGGCTACAGAACGGATCAGATTGTGCAAGAATTCTCATATTCCTGTCCTCAGGCATTGGAGACAATAGCCTCTCAGCATCTTCATGGGAAGAATAGTAGTCCGTTGGGTCAGGCTGGAGAGCTACTACCCGACACACCTTACCGTCGTTTTCCAAGTCCCTCAACACTTCGGCCAACTCTTCAACTGGCCTACTGACGAAGAACCTCAGAGTGTGTAGCCTTACAGGTCCAATCTTGGAAATCAGTGTGGTTAGGGCCTCGGGGAAACCCAGAGGCTCCACGGTTCCGTGGATCCTCCTGAAGAGGGCGATTGACCTCTTCCTGTTTGGGACATCAAGATATTGCTTGGCCACTATGAGCTGTCTCTCTAGATTTGATAGAGCCCTCTTGACACTCTTCTGAATGTGTTGATTCTCCTTTCCTCGGGGATATTCCGCGAGTAGTTCAGCCCTGGTTATTCCTTCCTCGGGAATTTTTTCCATGAGTTCCTCCTCCAAAGAACCAATCCATGGCTCCGACCTCAGTCCGAGGAGCATAGGGATCTGATCCAGAGTAGTGTAACCAACTCTATTGTGTAGGAGTCTCCCATTGTATACGTCTTTGTCGTGCTTGAAATCTTTCCAGTCCCTGAATCTAAAATTCTCAACCCTGTGTACGAGCTCGTCTCGTCTTTGTATCAAGGCTAGGGACCTTATTGCCTCTGAGGGTTCTGAATACTTGGTGAAAGATTTCTGTAGAAGGAGTGTTTGGAGGGTCCTGTAGTCAACGACTTCGACGCTTCCTCCGGTTATCCTGTACTCGTCTACTCGAAGTATAAATTCGCCTTCTTCTGTCTGCGTGAAGAATCCTATCGAGACCAGATTCCTCATCTCTAGCTCTTGGAGAACGGCCTCTACCTGCCCGAGGGGGAAAGGCAGTCTATCACTCAGTGACTCTAGTGTTTGGGGGCCTTCGGAACCTAACATGTCAAGGAGCTTGAGCCTCAGGCAGTCCAAGGGGTCGGATAGGCTTGTAGACGCCCACTTAGCGGGCGTAGTTTCATTGAACTCCTCGGCGATCTCATACGTTAGGCCGCCTGTGTACAGCGCTCTGAGGTCCTCCATCTCAGACGCACCTGCGACTGCGAGGCAACCCAAGGTACCGTGGACTCCTGCCATCCTCATAGAGAACCATTTGTCATCTATTTGTTCGTGGTTGGTGTTGCGAACTTTGGTTATCAGTCCCCTCTCGGCGAGCTCTTGGACCCACTCCCTAATCGTCGAGAGTTCTATTCCACTCAGTTTGGAATTATATAGTGGGTTAGTCAGACCGCGCTCCAAGCCTCCTCCCATATCCATCAACCTCAGTAGGTCGATTGCATTTTTCGGGACGGCTACCTTAGATTGATAATAGTCTGAAATAGTCTCCTTATCAAGATCTGTAGCGAGTGATCTGGCTCCCAATAGGCGCCTCAAAATCTCGGGATCGACATCCTTAATCAGGTACGCTCTTGTTCTAAGGCTCAATAGGTCCTCGAATGCGGACATGAATAGAGTCATTCCCAAGGGGGAGGGCATTTTCACATGCCTGTGAACAATCCTTACGTCCTCACTGTCCATTCTGGAGATGAAGTTCCTTAGTTGCTTCATATCCAAATCCCCAGACAGGATTTCACTCATTGCTTCACGGATAATAACAGAGCCGTCCATCTGCCTGTGTTTGGTCATTATAGCCTCGGCTTTCTGCTGGAATTGCTTCGGACTAACCTCTTCAGCACCTATCCTCCGAGGATTCAACATGCTTCTAGAGGATACTTCCCTAAATCTCTTGGAGAAGAGTTGCGAGTCCATCATGTACCTTTGGAGAATGTCTTCACTGGTGTCATTTCTGAATACCTCGGGAATTTTAGAAATCTCGACCTCATGACTCAGCTTCGCCAGGAACCCATTTTCATCAAAAGACAGCTCATGGATAATGATGTTCTCTTTGGATGCGATTCCCGCAAACAGATAACCCAAAGCCAGATTGAAGGCCCTTCCCCTGCAGGTTGTTACGACATATGTGGGTAATGGCGAGTCTACTTGTTCAATGAGTATTCGATCATTGGAGGGTACTTGGAAGGTTGTCGCAGTGTGCTCGTCCAAGAACTGCTTAACCGCCATGGCCACAGGCTTATTCAGCTGAAGAGCCTCAGTGAGAATTGGCTCGTAGTCAGTCCCCATTCTGGCACCGACAGATATCTGCCCCAGTAATCTCAAAACCGCTTGGCTAAGCTCATGAGTTCTACTATTTGCTTCCCCTGTCCATGACGGAATAGTGGGCCTGTACCCAGTAGCGGGAGTCACATTGACTCTCGTGCCCCTGATACTTGCGACCCTGTAAGTTGACCCTCCCAGGAGGAAGACATCTCCATTTCTGAGACTGGAGACGAAAGAGGAGGAGAGTTGCCCCACTAGAGTCCCATCTCCGGTGAATACCAAGTAACTGTTATCTGGAGCTATGGTACCTATGTTTGTGTAGTAAATCATCTGCGCGAAGCCCCTCTTCCCAAATCTGTTATCTTCCCAGTCTAACCAAACTCTTCTCTCTTCATCCAACATGTCCAATACTTCGATGTAGTCATCGTACGGGAGCGCTTTGTAGGGCCACGATGACGTAACTAAATCATAAGCATCATCAATATCCCACTCTTTTATGATAGTTAGACCGATTAGGAACTGCGCGAGTACATCGAGAGAGTTCTCGGGAAATTTAAGCAGGTCCATTTCACCTTCGAGAATGGCCATCTGCAAGGCCACGAGCTCCAATAGATCGTGAGGGGATGTTGGGAGGAATCTGGCCCTTGGCAGGCCTCCAACCTGGTGGCCTGCTCTACCAATTCTCTGCAGGGCTGTGGCGATTGATCCAGGAGACCCAACTTGGATGACCAAGTCAACTGAGCCGATATCGATACCCATTTCCAAGCTCGATGAGGATACCACGCACCTCAGAAGGCCATTTTTCAACTTGCTTTCGACATCTAGACGGATTGCCTTGTCCATGGACCCATGGTGCCCCTCGACACCTTCCATTCCAGCTATTTTCAACCTCTGAACCACCGTCTCGGTCATATTCCTAGTGTTTACGAAAACCAGTGTCGTGGTGTGTGCCTCGGCGAGTTCCTTTATCCTGTCAACGTTATGATCTAGTATCTCCTTCACGGGTATCGAGCTGAATCTCGGAGTCGGGAGGATGATATCTAGGTCCAGTTCCCTGTCTCCCGATATTTTTGCTATGGCGACCTTCTGTGGCTCTGCATCAGATTCCCTAGAGTCGCTTGCAACGAGGAATTCCGCGACTGCGTCCAGTGGCTCCATTGTAGCGCTGATACCTATTCTTTGTACATCAGAAGAGACAACGGAATCCATCAACGCCATGCTTAGGGATAGGTGAGTCCCCCTCTTGGTAGGAACGAGTGAATGCATCTCATCGATAATGAACCATTTCATCTGATCCAGTATCTGTCTCTTATACACATCTCCGAGCCCACGAGACGCTACAACAT
>CAXHBZ010000088.1:0-5047 GCA_964015215.1 uncultured Candidatus Poseidoniales archaeon
CTTCGCATCCAGTTACTATCTCCTCGAGCATTAGGTTCCCCGGCAGAGGGCTATTCCCATGCATACCTGTGAAAGCCGAACGTCCTGCGGCGTAAAGTCCGGTGTACCACATCTTTCCAGATTTGAAAACCGCTCTACCCTGCTCATCTATCGGTATTCCACCTGTTGTGGCGACTATTGTTGGCGATAGTGGTATCACTTCTGTTCTTATGTCGAGTCCTGTCCTATCGAGAACCTTGGAAATTGTGCCTTCAAACCATCCCTCGGATGATTTGTCCATGGATCGCATGTCTAGGACACAAGGCTCTCCCTCCGCAACCTCAGTTGGCCCAGCGTCCTCTCCGGAGTTTGTACGGATTCTCCCCCCTGAGCCTAGTATGTCCATGGGGAGAACGGTTCCAGTACCAGAAATTGTCAAAGCGTGCATAGGGACTGAGTCAGTCCCTCCGAGCCTTATGCCAGCCGCACAGGAGATCGCAATTCCGTTCCCTGAGCCGTGAGAAGGGGTTGACCAGATTCCCTGATATCCCTCAGAGGCGACTATGACTGATTTGGCTTGGATTGGTAGGAGCTCGCCGGATTCAATATCCAGTGCAATTATCCCTCGGACCTGATTATTGTCCATAACCAGGGTGACTGGAAGGAGGTCGGATTTTCTGTTTATCTTACGCTTCATCGTCTGCTCTTCCAGAATTCTGGTTACTTCTCTGACGGTGCTATCTCCGCAACCCGCGACTCTGGCAATACTATGGCCGGGTAGTTGGGAAAGGTGAGGGGAGCCATCGGGGAATCTCCTCAGTACCAGCCCCCATCTTTCTAGCTCGGCGAGGTTCTCCACTGCCATAGAGCAGATTCTCGCAGCGGCAGGCTCGTTCGTTGTCTCGCCACCCTCCGAAATGGTGTCTTGGATGTGTGAGGAGGCGGTTGTCTCGTTCAATGAGGCGGCGAATCCGGAAAGTGGGGGGTACCCAGAAGCTGCTCCGACTGAAGACGCGGATACCAGTAGGGGATTTGCTCCAGCTTCAGCCGCTGAAATGGCAGCTCTGAGGGCCGCAGGCCCATCACCCAGTACCAAGACGTCCCACGACTCCATCGCTCTCGACCCTTCCACTGGGAAAGGTGTCATGAATATGACGCTCGAGGTTTCCACGCTAATTCTGTCTGTCACTCAGAGGAATTGCAATTCTCCTGACTGCCTCAGCGGCCTCAGTCATGCGTACAGCCGCACTTTCTGGATTCACTCCGGTTGTCAGTGTGGTCTGGACTACCATCGAGGAAAGTGTTTCCCCTGACTCTCCCTTCAGAGTCACCTGAACCGGATGAGGTCCTGATTCGGAGTCTGGCCATGCTATTCCTATCCACAAGACGACGGCCCTGTCTAGCATGCTCATTAGTTTGGCGACCTTGTCCATTTTCTGGTCGGTGATAGCATTGGGATGTGGCGTTGTCGGAGCACTAATCCTAAGGCTCTGATGTGCTGGTTCTCCCTTGGCGACTACTATGTCGAGTTCGAATGTCTTCAGGGCCTCAGTGTGGTTGTGAATCATCACGAAGAGCTCTCCTTGTCCCTCGGAACACCTCGGAGGAAGATCCAAGTCTAATCTCCATGAGTCGAGATCCTCACCTTGCAATCCCGATACTGAGTCATGAAGTCTGTCGATCAGCCTGAAAAGCCCCGGCTCCCATGCTCTTGTGTGTGCCAACAACTTGCTGAGAGAAGAGGCGTTGAATTTTTTCGAAGGGTCGAACAGTGCGTCTGTTGCGCTTATCTTGAATACTGACTTCACCTCTGACATCATTCTGTTCCGGTCGATGATGCCTCTCTGTTCCCAGTGAATGGATTGTAGAACATGCTCGACAGCAGTTTTTGGGGTCTGTCCCGTCCTCACGCTGAATTCCAACGAATCTAGCCATTCGTCCCAGAGATCGCTTGTTTCGGGGTCCAAATGTGCTTTGAGGGAGTCTGTGAACACTGATTTCAGTATGCTATCGTGAAGTGTTGGAGCATGAAGGGAGAGTAGAGTGAAGTCGTTTGATCTCATCGGGATGCTTCCTTCCAGTTTGAGTGAGTTTAGAATGCAGACTGTACCGAAAAATGCCCCTGATGCCATTAACGAGGGGCCCAAGACTGTTCCTGGATTGAGTCTCATTACCGCATACAGCGAGACAGCCCCAAGGATTGCTGATGCAAGCCTGAGTCTCTCTCTTATGCCCCTATCCCTCAGAGTGCTGATGATTCTCTCTGAACCAGGATATGATCCCTTTGACTTGTGCCCCTCCACCGTGAGTGAAAGCCTGTCCCTAGCGACCATTGAGGAGAACCAAGAAGCCATGTTGGTTGGTATGTAGAGTAACGAGATGGCCGTGAAAAGCCCTATGCTCAGTTGGACTGATGAGTATTCCCAACCCACCAATAACACCGCACACGAAACAGTGGCCACCGCTGGGAGTGTTACCCTTACCTCAGAAGTAGTTCTAATCGAGGAAAGCCAAACCCAGAACCTCCTTCCTGCATCTCTTCTGGCAATCATTCTAGAGAGGGCTCTCTCGTTCTTGATGCCGAATCCGCTGTCTTCCCCATAGGGAGTCGGTAGCGGGGATAGGGGGTCCTCCATGTACCGCCTGAGGAGCTATCGTGCTTGATGGCATCGGACATTAGGGGCCCGGATCGGTTATTTTCTTCGCTAGACTTCTTGAGGGGTAGGCTTTGCGGGATACGGGCGTGTAGCATAGCCTGGATAATGCACTGGCCTCCTAAGCCAGGGACCGCGGGTTCGAATCCTGCCGCGCCCGCCACCACAAAGCTCGCATTTCAGGCAAAGGCTAGTCCGTGAAGCTCCCCTGCTTCCGCGGTTCGATGCAGGAACCTTTCCAGGGGCACCCTTGCATGCATCGATCTGCGCAAACTGGTGTCACATTCCGCTAGGGCATCCAGAAGATTGTCTCTTAGTGTGTCGGATATGGCCAGCCTTCTCCCCACTAACACGTCATGCAGTTGCTGAACAACATCATCCGCATCGAGGCCGTGTTCATTCATCAGACGGTCTATTTCAGCCAGTGCCCCCACTAGCACTCTCTTCCTCCTGCCTCCTTTGTTCTCCCACTTCCATTCGACTACTCTGCCCCTGAGAGCCATCTCGACTAAGACGCGCCCGGTTTGCAAAGTAGTCGCTTGAACCAGCTTGTGTACAGCTGCTCTGTCCGCGCTAAGCCTCCTCGAATCCAACATCTCAAGTGTGAAGATTGCTTTCCTCAGATTTCCGTCGCAGATGTAAGCCACGTCTTCTATGACCTCTTGTGTGGCATCAGAGTTGGATGACTCGGAGAGGCTTTTCAGAGCACGGACAATTCTCTCTCTGTTGGTGGCTGGTATCCTGATCATCCTGCTTCTGGACCTAAGTGCGTCGATAATCCTAGAAGGGGCGCGTGCTACCATTATGAATCTGGATGCGTTTCCCACCTTCTCCATCATTCTCCTGAGGTATGCCTGCCGAATAGATCCGAGATGATCTGCATCCTCCAGCACTATCAGCCTGCTGACTGGAATTGCCCCCGGTTTTGTCTCCGTTTCGAAGCCCGCAGGAGGAACATCCCCCTCAGGGACTAGAGACATTCCCCTGTCGAAGGCGTCCAAGCTCATTCTCCCAGCAAGGGTGTCGCTGGACCCGCCCGGTCTGAGAAAATTCTCGAACTTCGCCATCGCACCAGACTGACGTGATAGGTCCCTGCACTGAAGCACGTGTGTTGTGGATCTCCATCCCGGCCCGAGAATTTGCCTAGCTACCAGATTCCAAGATGCTGTCTTACCCACACCTGCGGGACCTGTTATCAGCAGGTGAGGAGGGTCTGGACTGACTGCTACAGACTGTAGGGCGTTCTTCGCTCCCTGCGGGACCGCAAGCGTGTCGAAACTACTGGGTGCGTATTCGGTTAGCCAACTCGCCACGGCTGTCCGTTATCGTGAAGGGACTTGAACCCTCGCTCATATAGCCTTCAGAGTCTTGATGGGTCTGCCCTGACTTCTGGGCTTCGCGAAGACCCTGTATCCACACTTGTGACACGACTTCCCCGTGGAGCCCGCTTCAATCCATGTCAGATGTCCGCATCTTAGGCACTTGTACCTTATTTCCAGTGGATCCATCGACGATTCGCAGTGATTGCACTTAGGCGGCTCAGACGGGTTCCATACCTTCCTGTCAGTACGATTACACTTTCGGCACTTGTGGTTTACCATGTACTCGTTCTCGTTCGCCATCATGCCCGCGACTTTGATGTCCTTCTTCAACCTGTCCTATGTATCAAACCTCTCTGGAGAGGCTTTCACAGACGTTAATGAAGTTCTGGAACATCATATTTCCATACTCTGAGTCGTTGACCTCTGGATGGAACTGGAGGCCGAATCTATCTCCTTTGTGATTCTCCATTCCTTGGACTTCGCAAGACTCGCTTCTCGCGGTTACAGAGAAACCCTGTGGGACTTGGATGACCTCGTCATTATGACTCTCCCAGACCGTCTGAGTGTCTGGGGTTCCAGAGAAAATCTTCCCTCCTGACCCGACAAGTGATATCGTCGCTGCTCCAAACTCTGGCTTGGGGGCCTCGGCTGACTTCCCTCCGTAGTATCCCGCCATGAACTGGTGGCCGGCGCATATTCCCAATATTGGGACATCAAGAGTTAGATATTCGGCGCAGTTTCCTAATTCTCCTGTTAAGCCTACTCTGGCAGCCCCGCCGGAGAGTATCAGACCGTCGACCTCTCTCAAGCCGGAAAGAGGGGTGTCGTTGGCGAAAATCTTGGTATCGACCCCGAGGTATCTGAGCATTCTCCACTCTCTGTGAGTCCACTGACCCCCATTATCTATCACGTCGATAACCAGTTTCCGGCCCTCCATAGACGTCGAAGACGCAGGAGGATGATGAATAATGCCCTCTCAAAGGTTGAAAAAGAGAACCCTTGTCGTAGGGTTCCAAGCCCCGATGGTGTAGTGGCCTATCATGCAGCCCTGTCGAGGCTGCGACCCGGGTTCAAATCCCGGTCGGGGCGCCA
>CAXHBZ010000089.1:0-5007 GCA_964015215.1 uncultured Candidatus Poseidoniales archaeon
ATGTTGTAGCGTCTCGTGGGCTCGGAGATGTGTATAAGAGACAGTCCCTCAGCAATGATTGGACGATACCCTTAGCAACAGAAAAACCAGCTCCCACTTCTGCACAAGCCCAAGATACCCTGGACTTATTTTCTCCATTGTGTACCACCTCGCCGAGCTCATATACCCTCTGAGGAAGCTCATGATGCCTGTTAGATGCTAGGAGATTCATTAGCGAAGGTAGTATGTACTGCCTCAACATAGTATGATCAATCGTTATTGGATTTGCAATAGCGGTGACAACACCGATTTGCCCCCATTTTGTCCTCTCAAATTGGTCTCTTTCATTGGAAAGTGTCAGGCTTTGTATCTCTTGCAGACCGACGCCTCTCATACTTGTCCCGACCCTTCGATGTAAGTTTGAGGATTCCAAGGGCGTTGAGTCGATATGGATTGATGAGAGAACCTCTGGCAGATTATCGTAGCCATGTCCGATTGCAATATCTTCCACGATGTCAATAGGGTGCATTATGTCGCTTCGCCATCGAGGCATTGAGAATATGTGCTCCCTTTCCCCGACAACACAGTCAGCCCATCTTTCCTGTCGTTCAGATCCGTCGGTGACTGTCCTTGATTCAATCAACTTCCCTCCCATCTTGCTAATTGCCTGAGCTATCTCTTGATCGTTCAGTTTTACACCTAGAATCTTCTCTACCAATTGATTTGGAACTCGATGGGCCTTATTTTCAAAATTTGGCGTCGTCCTGACAACCCCGTCCCAACCTGTGATCTCAACGCTCTCCACATTTCCTCCAAGCTCACTAAGGGATAGACAAATTAGGAGTAAACAAGCTTCGCACGCTCTTTCGTCTACTCCAGTCACATCGATGAAAAAGTCTGTGGTGTTATCGGTTACAGTAGTGTGAGCCCCATTGATTATTGGAGGGAATGAGATTACCTCGTCATTCGCATCCAGAATAAGAGGGTAGGAACCCAATCCCTCCATCAGAGAAGAGTACTCTATGCCTTTGGGGTGTGAAGCTAAGACTTCGGAAATGGTCATCTCTCTTTCTGAGGATAAAGGCGTAAATGAGAAGTCCCCAGATACCGATACATATCTGAAAGGAGGGTTGAGCTTTGACATGTCGTGGACTCCGATTGACGAAAATAATCTCTTTCTCCCTAAGGTCATGTGTAGTTTTTCTTGGTGGTCCATGAGTGACTGAATGAAGGAATCCCTTTCCTGGGGATTTTCGCCAGTCTTCACTGACCTTACAATCGCCCCCATAATAACTGGCCTGATGTCCTTCAATGTCTTATCAACCTGAATCCCCAATTCTCCTTTGGAAACCTCTATTTCTGATGCTATGGGGTCGAGTCCTGTGAAGCACCTTATTGCTTTAGCCATGGTCTCGTGACTGAGCAAATCTGGCCTGTCAGGAAAAACCTCTATTTCTATCTCTTCCTCATTATTTGATTCCACTGGGCATCCCAAGTTTGGTAGTAAATCAGTAAGAATTTTGCTGTCATGTATTGCCCCGTTTAACTCCTGAATCCTCCTCATTACCGCGTGGTTGAGTGATATAGTGGGCATTTCAAAACCTCAATTTCCTAGCCACATTGGCAAGGGTCTCTCAAACCCAACCAATCTTAGCCCGCTTATGGCCGCTGTCTCCATGTCTTTGGCCCTGAGGACCCTTCTTCCGACTGCCTCTAAACTGGAGATTCCAGTCTCTTTCATTAACCCTACAAGCTCGGGTATTGTTCTATCACGAATATCAGCTTCGTCTTTTCCATTACCCATTGGCCCGATGATGAACGAGCAACCTGATGCTCTAGTCACTATCAAATCCTCGGCAGTAGGTTGACTATCAATCTCAATCGCGATTACCCTTCCCTGAGCTTCAAAACCCATGGCCCGTGAGGATAATCCAATTCTTGGAAGTGCGGCTGAGGCCTTTGAGCCTCCGGGAGTGGCTACCCCAACCACAGCCCCGTCCAAATCCAAATCGACAATCAGACGGAACAGCCCCTCTACCCTTTCGACCCCGTCTCTCAAAAAGATTAGACATGAATCGCCAACCTGGCTGGATAATGATACCAAAATTGACTCGATTTCAGCGTCGTTCATCGGAGGTAGGCACTGCAAATCCAAAACTATTCCAGATATCCCGGAGATATTATCTGGAAAAGCTACAAGCCCATCCTCCCCGATCAACAGAAGGTCTCCAGTAGAGGGATTGCTTCGTACCATTTTAGGGAAATTATAACTTGATTCGTTGGAATCCCCTTGATCAGATTTTACCACCCAAGGTATGTCAAGTACTAGGCCTCCATCATCCGAACCAACTGGGAGTAGTCGAACTGATGTGTCCACGCTAGCGTGTTCAGCAATCCTTTCAGGCCCCGACGGCCTAATGGCGATATTCTCAAAGCCTTCTGAAATCCATCTCTTCGGGGGAATTCCATGGATATTGCCCTCTGCCTCTGGGAACAAAACTAATGCATCATCTTCTATGGAAAGCCCTAGAGGCTCCAGTACCTCGGAAATTTCCGAGACCTCTCGCGTCGTTATTGAACGCATTTCGGACCCGTCTCCAGGAGGAGGGCAACTGCCTGCGATGACGATTTTACCCCCCGTCATCCCAATCCCCGGGTTCTTCCCTACAGAACCCATCACAATTAATGTCCCTCCTTTCATTCCAGAACCCACTCCGGAGGATGCTTGGCCCCTGATTACTACTGTCCCTCCAGACATTCCTGCACAAGCGTCTTTGCCTGCGGATCCCATAATTACAATATTTCCGCCCTTCATATTCATTGCTAACCGGTCACCGACGTCCCTCTCCACAACAATTCTGCCATCGAGTTGGA
Organism: uncultured Candidatus Poseidoniales archaeon; assembly: GCA_964015215.1. GTDB lineage: Archaea > Thermoplasmatota > Poseidoniia > Poseidoniales > Thalassarchaeaceae > MGIIb-O5. The sequence continues at coordinate 2,854 of CAXHBZ010000089.1, forward strand.
AGGCTCCTAGCATCGAGCTGCATGATCCCTCAACATTCACTGTCCCCCCCCTGTTCATTGAACCAACACACTCTCCTAGATTTCCGAGAATTAGTACCCTGGACTTTTCCGGCAGGTGGGTTACAACACCAAAATCACCGTCTCTGGGCTTGGTATCTCCTCCTGAGCCATAACCGATTTTCACTAAGCGATCCTTTTCTATGGCTTCAGGAAGCATCTTGGATATTTCCCTATTGAGTTTGACGCTCCTTGCCGTCTCTTCCCTCATCGCCATAGTGCTCCGACTCTAGCCAATGGTCTTCATTGTGACGGACGTTTTCCAATAACTAGATTGAAACCATGCATGTTGAGTTATCTTGATAGAGCATCTACCTGAGGCGCCATCACAGGGGGAATGTTATGGCAACTGTGAAAGTCGCAATCAAGGGGTATGGAACTATAGGGAAGAGAGTTGCTGACGCAGTGGACGCGCAGGATGACATGGAAATAGTTGGGGTGACAAAAACAGGCCCGAGCTTCGGTTGTGAAATGGCAGTCAGGAAGGATTTTGACATATATTGCACCTCTGACGATCCTGATATGATTGGAACCTTTGAGAACTCCGGATTTGAATGCAAAGGAGGACTCAGAGACCTACTTTCAAAATCTGATGTAGTCATAGATTGTTCCCCGGGGAAGATGGGTGCTGAGAACTTGAAGAAATACCAAGATGCAGGAGTTAAGAGCATCTTCCAGGGAGGGGAGAAACACTCACTTACTGGTCTCTCGTACACATCGTGCGCAAATCATTCAGAAAATTATGGGGCGGAATCTTCCAGAGTTGTGTCCTGCAACACAACAGGACTTTCCCGAACATTAGTTCCACTTTACGAGCATTGTGGGTCGTTGAAAGTGGAGTGTACTATGATAAGAAGGGCGGCAGACCCGGGTGACTCTAAAAAAGGGCCAATAAATGCCATTAAACCAGTTCTAAAGGTCCCTAGCCACCATGGTCCTGACGTCATGACCGTGAAGCCAGAGATTGAGATAAACTCCCTAGCTGTGGCTGTCCCGACAACGATTATGCACCTCCATGCGATAATCGCAGATCTTCCAGAAGGACACGGCCTGTCTACTGAGTCAATTGTGGAGATGTGGAAAGGTACGCCAAGGGTCATCGTCATGAACGGTAAAGGCAATAGGATCACAACCACCGCAGAGGTAATGGAAATGGCCAGAGACATTGGAAGGAAATGGGGGGATTTGCATGAAATATTTGTCTGGGAAGACGGAGTTAGATTAGTAGGAAACAGACTATACTATTTCCAGGCCATACATCAGGAAAGTGACGTGATACCTGAAAATATAGATTGCGTAAGGGCATTAATGGAAATCGAAGAAAATTGGGAAAAAAGCGTGAAAAAGACGGACGAGGCAATAGCGAGATACTACAATATTTGAGCATCCCAGACGATTTCTCACTCTTTGGATGCATGATTATGTAATAATCAACTTAGGTTAACTGTCAAAAGGCAATCTAGGTTCCGAAGGAACCATGTATGCAAGGAAAACACCTTTTGTTGTCCTTGTTGTTTTGTTATTTTCTTCATTTTCTGGTATGGTTTCTGGGTCCTCGCTCGAGGGATCAGGAGAACTGCAAGGCCAATCTGATGAAAATACCCCGGAGGAGCCCAATTGGAAGATATTTGAAGATCCGGTAGCATACACGCATCAGATTAAGCAATCCTCAGGAATAATTCACTCCCCATACGGCTCATTCGATCCTCTGGATCGAGAAATCCCAACCTTCGGATCGGAGGCGCACTCAATTGAATCTGAACATACCGACAGAATAGTCTACATTGTCCAAGCATCGGACTCCGATATCTCGGGGATTACGTCGACTATTCAGGAGTATGGGGGCTCAATTCTGGACTACATTCCCGACAACACATTGCTAGTCAGGTTCCCCTCAAAATCTCCTGGAGATTTGATAATTAACAGCATCGAGGAAGTAAGATGGTTTGGAAAAATGCCCGATTTATGGAGAATTTCCCCAGAAATTCTATCCAATAATCCATCCTCAGTAGTGAACTTAGAGATTATGCCAGCTGCCGATGTTAGTTCATCCGAACTTGCCTCTCTTGAAAAAGAGCTGTTGACATATTCACAATC
>CAXHBZ010000090.1:0-4997 GCA_964015215.1 uncultured Candidatus Poseidoniales archaeon
GGTCCAGGATGAGAACCACTGGGCGGATGGTGATGGAAATACCCTACCGGACGCTATTCTAGTTCCTTCAGGAACTACCGCAAAGGGATTGGCCTTCCATGTTCACACTGATTTAGGACAGGGATTCATCAGGGCCGTTGATGCACGTACCGGGAGAATAATCGGTTCTGAGTATGAGATAATGGACAATGATGTTATCAGGATACACTCAAAGTCCTAGGAGCTTATTCCAAGGCCTCCTCAATGATAACTTCGAAAGTCACCATTCTCCATGTGATCTCGAAGTCCTCGTCCGTATCCACAATTTGTCCTACCACAGGTGCAGAGTTGATCTCCGCCGTGAGTGTGGCAGACCATGTTCCAATGCCGGCGCCACCATCGTCCCATGTCTCGAATATCGTTTTTTGCGATGATGTGATGCTAAAGCTCTCACCCGTGTAGTTTTCGGTGACATCCCATCTAATTGTGAATCCACCATTTCCTCCTGTACAAGACCCGTCAGCACTTTGGTCTTGGATATCACCTGAGGAGTACCCATCAACATCCATCAAATCACTCACACCTTCTACACTGTCTGTGAAACCAGGTCCAGGATCATCATTGTCGTTACATTGAACTATCAACTCGACGAATCCTATTTCCATTTCTCCTACATCTTCGGCCCTCACGACGAATTCTGTGATGTGAGTATCCCCGTCTTCCAAAACTGTAGATTCATCGAAAAGCACCTCATTCTCACTGAAACTGACGAGCCATTCTCCTTGGGCTCCCGATCCTCCTGACACTAGTCCTTCATCCGCCAAGGGCATCCATGCGAAGTAAAGTGGGAATAATAGCATGAATACCAGCGAACCCGCTAGCATTCCAATCTTCCGCGGATCGTCTAAGATGTCTTGCAATCCCACTCTTCTCGGCGGTTGATAAGGACCTTCTCTTTCAAATCCTCTCTTTGAAAGTTATGATCGGGCATCAAATAATCCCCTCTGAGGAAAATGCCTTCCTAGATTTCCTAAATTCTGGACTGAAGTAACCTATCGTAGAACGCTCCCAAAAACCCCACCTCCAAGGACATCTAGGCAGGGAATCATACCACTCGCGAAGGAAAGATGTCCACTCCTCTCCGTCTAGGGTTGAGGGAATTTCAAATGATACCATGGTTATGCTACCTGCAGAACCTGGTGTGTAGCTCCAAGACCTCAGCGATAGACCCTCGCCATATCCGTCTTCGACGGAAAGCCCAATTACTCTCGCAGAGCTAGCTATCGGCATTATGATGGCCCACCTGTGGACCACTCTGCTTTCTTCAAGCCTGGAACCTTCCCAACCTCTTCTGTCGCATGCAATTCTGAAGTATCTTATCGCATCGGTGGGGCTTATCGAGACCGGGATCTCCAGTACACGAGTGGGATACATTAGGCTACGCTAGCAGGCTATCGCCCATAGCGCCTTCGCGAGTGTTACATTTGTCTAATGCTTATCCGAACAGAGAGCCGAGGCCTTCGAATCCACCGTCTTCTTCCTCAGGCTCCTCCTCAGCAACAGCCTCAGCTGGGGCGTCTGATGCTCCTCCAGCGGCTGCAGCAGGCGCGGCGCCTGTGGCAACGGGTGCTGCTATAGCGGTAGCCATAGCTTCTCCGATATCGACGGATCCCAACGAAGCAACCAGTGCTTTAACACGGGCGCTGTCAGCATCCACTCCGGCGGCAGTTAGCACAGCGCTAACGCCATTCTCATCAATCTCTTTTTCAGCAGAGTGCAGTAGCATTGCAGCATATACATATTCCATTTTTTCACCTTCTATTTTATCCGAAGAGATCGCCAAGTCCACCGAACCCAGCTTCCTCCTCTTCCTCCTCTTCCTCGTTTGCAGTCTCTTCAACCACTCCCTCAGCCACTTCGGAGGAAGTAGCTTCAGCGCCAGATGTGCTCGCTACCGCACCGAGTGCGGCAACAAGCTCTTCATCGAGAGCTGAGGAATCTAATTGGCCGGCTATGGCCATTGCTCGTGCATTGGCACGGGAAATTATCGCCGAGGCTGTATCGTCATTGACGACTCCAGCTTCTAGAGCTACTGATAGAGCCTCACTGGAAGCCTTGGAGAGCAGAGCAGGCATCGTGACACTGGAGAACCAGCGTACGTTACATGCAAGGTTGTAGGCATTTGAAGTGGCTGAGATAATATCGCTCTTGAGGCCATCCGTATCGAGGTCAAGGTCTGAAGAAGACAACACCTCTCCATCATCGATGACGCCCATTAGGATTAGTCCAATCTCGATTGGATTTATGCCGAGCTTGGAGAGCATTAACCCAAGGTCTCCCTCGATCGGCTCTCCCTTGTTGACCACCGTCACTGTCTTCTGGATAGCAACCGCGCCCTTGTCTATCTTTGCGGGAATTCCAACTGCGTTGAACTCACCAACAATCGGTCCTGGACCGAATTCTGTCGGCCCTGCCTCCACAACGATGTCCTCCGGAGCAATTTCACCTTCCTTCGCAGCCCTTCCCTGTCTGGTTTTTTCCAACTCATCAAACAACTCATAGCAATTCAACGAATCAGTGTGCACCACGCATGGTTGAATCGCGCCCTCAAGTAGCTCCTCCAAATCATCATCGGATAGGCCAGCTTCCTTCCATGCGAGTCTGATAAGGCTCTTCTTGGCCATGGTCATGGTGAGCATCCCCCTCAGGGAGTTTCTCATGTCCAGCATATTCTTGGCGGGAACCCCTGAGATGTCCACTACCCCGACAATGCCATCTTTGGAGACTATTTCTTTCAGTTCAGCCACACGGTCTGGCTTCCACGGGGCAATCTTTGGAATCAAGCAATCACCTCAACTTTGTAAGATGGTCCCATGGATGTCTTGATGTGACAGGATCTGATATTCCCGGGACCCCTCTCAAGCTTGCTCATCACCCTGTTCCAGATGGCCATGGCATTCATGGTTAGGTCATCAAGCCCCTGCTCTCTGGATCCTAGTGCAGTGTGGAACGTTATCTTGTCTCTGGATCTTACGACGGCTGTATCCTTGAGCCCAGATGCTATCATCGCTGGATCAACGTTTGGAGGCACAGGTCGAGGCATCTTACCCCTTGGTCCTAGGACAACTCCGAGGAATCTTCCAACAGTCCCCATGTGGGGAATCTCGGAAAGGAAGAAATCATACCTGTTTGCCATCTTCCTTGCTTGTTGACGATTTCCACCTATGTCTTCTATTGTCGAGGGATCGATTATGTCAAGTCCGGCCGCCTTAGCTTTCGTAGACATCTCCCCTCCTGCGAACATTGCGATTCTGACGGGCTTTCCCCTGCCGGATGGTAGCCTGACTTCTTCCTGTATTCTGTTGGCTGGATTCTTCAGATCAACGTCTTTCAGTGTGAAAGATATTTCCATTGATTCCACGAACTTACGCTCAGGAGAGCCTTCAAGGGCCTGTTGGATAGCGCTCTGTATATTTTCCTTCATTCTATACCACCTCCGCGGTCAACGAGGCAAAACCCTCTCCCGCAATTCGTGTGTGTCAAGCGAAATGCTCGGCAAATTCCCCCTTACTCATAGCGCTCAAGGCGTCTTTCGGAGACATCCCCTCGACATTCACTCTCATTGATACACACGTTCCCATGACTTCCCTGCACCTAGCATAAAGCGTTGCACCGGTTAGCCGATCCTTCTGGTCATCAGCGATTTTCTTGACTTGATCCATTGTGAGGTTTTCGGTTGCTTCCTCCCAAGATCCGTTGCACTTCTTTTTACCAATTGTCTGAATTATTTTATGTGGGGTTTCATTACGCGCTGACATACTGAATCCCCCTCTTGAGTGCCCCGCCGACCTACTCTCCCTATTTGAGCGTGATGTTGACGACCAGATCTCCCGTTTCCTACTCCATTCTTTGAGTGACCCTTACTTGGTCGGCTCTTATGTTGAGGGCTACTGGGACTGCCGCTTCGAATAACTCGACCGTTACTTCCTCTTTGGACTCGCTTACGCCAATCACACGAGCAGAGGCTCCCTTGAAGGCACCTCCGCGTATCTCCACAATGTTTCCTTCCTCGATTCCAGATGTTGCTGCCTTTGGCTCTAAGTATGGTAAAATGTCCATTAGCGGCGACTCGCCATCTAGGACCTTTCGACAGTTTTTCATCGGAGTCGCTGAGACACCAACTCTTCCGATTAGCTTCTCAACATGATGAATTGCCGTGGCTTCAATGAAGATGAAGCCCTTCAGGTAGCTGGGACTCAAGACCCCGAAAATCTTGTCTTGGATATCTTGTAGTGATCCAGTGCCGGATAGTCTAGCCCTAATTTCTCTGGCCACATTCTGCTCTTGACCCATGCTGGTCTTGAGGATGTAGAGGAATGAAGCCACATCTCCGTACATGTTACCTAGCTGAGGGACCATGTATCTGGATGATCTGCTCTCGGAGGAATCATCGGGCTCTATCCAGTTGATGTATCCGGGATCGACCCAATTGAAACTCTTGTACAGCCCTCTTGCGTTGACCTCGTCTGTGTCACAAAGAAATAGCAAAGGAGTCACATCGTTGAGTCGGTTTCCGAATTCCAAGCCTCTGGCGTCACCAGATCTGACGAAAGTAAGACTCTCGTGCGGGATCCCTGTGACTTCCTCAATTCTAGAGGCAACTACGTCAAGGTCGTCCGAGTCTCCAACACCGTAGACCCCGTCCCAAGCTCCAGGGAAGTCAGAAACCTCATCAGCCCTTTGCATCAACAGAACCTTTTCTGCGTGACGAATGTAAGCAACAAAAGCATCTGACATATTTTCCCCTCCCATTAATTGGTCAACCAACTGAAGAAGTCAGGCAACAACGTGTCCATTCCCCACAGCATTACGAATCCTATCAGTCCAAGCACCAGCATACCGATTCCACAAACTATCACGGTCTGCCTGAACTCCTGCTTGGAGGGCTTTCTGGCCATCTTCAGGATTCTGGCATAGGAGCCAGTTTGCAGTCCCTTTATCCTACCTTCAATGCCATC
>CAXHBZ010000091.1:0-4977 GCA_964015215.1 uncultured Candidatus Poseidoniales archaeon
GGATTGTGGTGATAACCATACCATGCCCGAGAACGAATCGTATTGCTACTTAGATTCCGGAGACATACTCATTGACGGAACTGTAAATGCTAGCGGGAGATTCACCTCCAACGGGTCCACTGAATTTACGCAGAGACTTAGCCACTCGTCTTTGGTGGGCTCAGGATTCTTCGAGGTTGACACCACTGAAGGATTGGATACCTATGGAACCGTGAACGGTACGGGAATCTTCTCTGGAACCGGTGATTTCAGTGGACCGATGGTAAAGGCCGGAACATTCCATCTAAGGGACATGATTCCAGGCGATTATTCAATAACAGCAATTCTGGGAGATGGGTCACGCGTTGCTTTAGAAGAAATATTCACTGTAAGCGCCACAGAAAACACACAGTCCCAGAAAGTGGATATCCCCGGTAACGTCATATCAGGTCTGTTGGTTTCAGAATCGGGGCAAGTCATTGATGGATACGCAGCCCTTCTAAATGAGGGGAATGATTTCTCAGATGCTACAGAGGATTGTTCAATTTCCATGTTCGCACCATGTAGAATGTACCCTGACGATTCCGGAAGCTATGGGCATGGGCCCATACATCAAAACAACTACACTGTTGTTGTGGATTTGGATGAAGACGGATTTAATGAAATCTCTGAGGAGTTCCAATTCGATTCTGAGATATACGCCAATGTGATCGTCCCTTCGCCTGTTCCACAAACTTTCGATATTAATTTCGAGATGTATGACCAAGGTGCTCCAGTACCAGATTTGGTGATAACACTCAGTCCGAGCGACGAAGGCTCAGACTCTGTTGAGGCGAAGTTTTCGAATGAAACTGGATCCTATCATGCTGAGCTGACCCCCGGCTCATGGATAATCGAACATGCGCTCTCTGACTCCAAGCAGGTCTGGGATGAATTCGACATATTCTCTGACATATCCAAACAGTTCGATTTCGTCACCAGTGTCGAGGTCTCTGGAATTGTATACTACGAGGAAAACACCTCAGCAGTGTTCAACCCAGATGAAGGAAAAATCATCAGCGCGGACACATTAATCAACTTCGACTGGGATGGCTTCTCAACATCCTCAATGACCAATGAATCAGGGCAATTCACTGTCACACTACCCGTGGGAGCTATCGTCGATGCCACCCTTGAAGGGTCCGTTGCAGGCCTCGTTAATGGTACCAAATTCACAGTTTCTTCCGAAATGGAAGAAATCGTCATGGTGGCAACTCCCGGGACCAATGTCTTCGGATTGGTAAGTATGTCGAGAGCTAATAATTTCTACACAGACCAACTCCAAGGTTGGGAACAACTAACTGTCATCGCTCAAAATGATGACTACGAAGTTACATGGAGGAAATCTGTGGATACTGAAGGTAAATTCCAGATGACTCTGCCGGATGGAGAATGGACTTTCGATATACTAGATTCCGAAATAGAAGTGTCCCCAGTCACTAAATCAATAGACTCTTCAAACTTCTCAGTAGAACTAATACTAACACCTCCAAACGGCACACTCTCCTTGGATATGTTCATGGATTACTCCGGTGACTTGAATGCCTCAAATGGCACTGCCGTGTCCTACGACTTCCAGATAATCCCATCCTCACAAGCCGGACAGGGAATGAACGTCACATATGATGGGGCCCAATGGATTGCAGAGGGAACAGCGGAAGTATCCTTAGAGCCAGGTTCATACATAGTATCAGTACCAATATCGGATGCTAGAGAAGGCGATTTATTCGGGACAATGCTTTCGAGTGAAGTCTTGCCCTTTGACATCCCTCTTCAAGGTGGGACCGTAGAAAGGATCGCTGCATTCATACCCGAGTGGAGAACAAGTCTCTCATTAACCAATCAATCCGGTGGAATTCTAGCTAATCAAGAATTCAAGCTGACTAACCCAGAGACTGGTTGGACCCAAATTCAAAACACAGACTCAGACGGAAACTGGGTCGATCACCTGACACTTGGAGATTGGATAATCAGTATTGATTCGTTGTCCAACAGCGGAGGGGTTACTGAGACTCTCAGGGCTACAATAACTCCTTCTCTCGTCCATGCGCCAATGAATCAGTCATTCTCGACTTTGGAGTCCGCGACGGCAGTCATCAACCTTAGCGAAGACTCAGGCGAGAGCTTGGAGGGAATGATAATCACGGCTAAGTCAGAGTATGGGCTAGGGACCATTAACCTGGAACCTACAAATTCTGACGGATCTACGATAGTTTCGATATTCCCCGGAGAGTGGATTTTCTCAATGGACGCTGAAGACTCAGGTGTCAAACAATTACTATCTGAAACTGCGTTAAACCTAGTATCAGGGGATAACGGCGAATTCAACCTCACATCGCAAAGACTCGCAAAAATAAGCGGAACCGTTTATTGGGATCTAAATGACAACGCAGATTATAACATAGGAGAAGGATTGTTTAACGCCTCAGTCTACGTCACAGAAGGGCTGTGCGAAGAAACCTCGCTGTCTGAATCAGATTCCCAAATTTCGATGGATGACTACCAACTCACCGACGCATCTGGATCATGGTCGGAATACATGCCAGCGAACACGGACTACTGCGTTATCATATCTGCAGAAGGATTCGAGGACATGAACATGAGCGTCGAATTGCTGGACGACCCTGTAGTGTCAGATTCAAAAATGAGCGCGCAATTGGTCCAAGTCGGAGGACAGATCTCCTACATAGACGAGACACAATTCTCACTAATTTCCGACTCGTTAGTATTGGAGCTCATACCGACTGACGACTACGTCAGAGACTCAGTACAACCAGTAAAGACAACATCAGACGGATCTTGGAGTGGTAACTGGTCCGCTTCAGTAGAGCCTGGGAATTGGATAATCAGGATCACATCCGAAGAATTCGGTTTGGTCTCGATGTCCCTTGTGGATGCACAAGTGATTAATGGCGGATATTCAGATTCAGACCTTGTAACTGGAGGATGGGCATTGCTAGAATCCCAGTGGTTTGACTACGAAGGAGTTACACGAACATTAGCTGATGTGGAAGAACCCAATATGATTATCAACATGGGAACTGGTATATCATGGAATGCTGATTTAGATGATGAGGGGGCCATTAGGCTGCTCCTTCCAGGAGGCGTATTCGATGTCTCAAGTGAATTCACTTCAGTACAGAGAGGACTCAATATGACCTATTCCGGAGGTCAGGCAGTGGGTGTCGAGGAAGGTCAAGAAACACCCGTGATCACAGTCTCCCACTCCAGAATACCGTTCCGCGAAATCTCTCTAACTGTTATTGAAGGGACGGGAGGAGACCCCAGTCACACTGGGGGAGCCGATGATTTGCTGGTTATAATGGAAAACGACACTATGTCATTCAGCCCTGTAGAATTCGTTATCTCTGCTGAATATCAAGGCCACGAGCCTTTGGACACTTTCTCCGCACAAGCCACTGTACCGGGAACAGACGGGTCTCAGTGGTCGGTCGAATTCCACAATGGTTCTGGAGATTGGAATTCGAGCATGAGCTTTGACATGGGGTTAGATGGGGCAATGAGCTTGTCCGATTTGAATGTCAGAGTCACTCCACCCAATCAGACCGTCGCACATTCTCTTCAAGGTGGCCACAATGTAAAAGTCAGCTTCTTCACGTCAGATGGATATTTCGAAGAAGCTTCTGTGAAGGTTAGGATTCCTCAGATCCATGGCTTCTCTGTGACTTCGCTGGAGCCAGTCTACGGGGTATCCCCAGGTGAAGAGATCCAGATTCCCATGGAGATACGGAATGATGGAAACGGAGACGATAGATTCGAGTTCGAGTTCGATGACTCTGAGCTCCCAGAGGGATGGGAAAGGACCGGTTCCACCTCACACACGGTCCCGCCATTTACCGCTACAACACATTCAGTGACTGTCTCAGCTCCAGAAGATGCCTCCGGGGAATACACAGTTTATGTTTCAGTGATGGATAAGGAAGGAAACGTTTACCCAGACGTGGAGATACTGGTCAGGGTGTCAAACCCAATCGTGTCTATAGTCACCCAACAGCTTCTTGCAGGTGGCGACAATGCGGTTTCCGACAGGATAAACTCGTGGGTTGTTACAGTGAAAAATGAGGGCCTTGTTGATGCACTTGGAGTACAGTTGAATGCCACATTGTGCTCCGATTTAGACTGTAAAAATGAGGTTATTTCCGATATAGAAATTGGTGATGTACCAGCAAATTCAGTTGTAAACTTCGATATTTCCATGGATCTAAATGGAATTGATCCCGGTAACTATTACCTAAATCTGGACATTAACCGGTCATCGGTTGAAGGGGTGGTTGAGCCCTTCCAGCCAAACCAGGGAGGAAGTGTAAATCTCGTTGTCTCATCTCCTGCGGTGGAATCCGATTCCAGTTGGATAGGATACTTGCTGGGTGGTTTGATCATATTTGCCATCGCAATGCTTACCAGACCCCGTTCAAGACGTCCAAATGCACCGTTTTGATACACCGTTATTTATGCTCCGAGTTATCGGGGAACAACATGCCCGCTATGGAGCGTCTGGAGCTCATGCCTGAGCCAGAGGACCCAAGGCTCCTAACCACGGTAGATCCTCACGCTCCTGGATACCCAGGATCAGTGTATGGGATATCAGATGACGAGGCGCGAATGCTTCGTTGGCCCCTGGATCCTCTGAAGGAGGCTATTTGGCCATGGGGCGCAGTCTTCTTTTCTATCGGGACCGTGGCGTTACTTCTCTCATGGCCCTTCATAAATTCCTATTTGACGCCCATTCTGCCAGATTCGGAATGGGCATACGAGTCTACCGGCATTAGGGAACTACAGGACGAGGGATTGTACGGTTCTGGTATATCAGTCTGCATCGTGGATACGGGAATAGACATCAGCCACCCTGATTTATCAAGAATAAATTTAGCCGGCTTCAGGGACTTCATCGATCTGTCTCTTATACACATCTGACGCTGCCGACGACATAACGGGTGT
>CAXHBZ010000092.1:0-4936 GCA_964015215.1 uncultured Candidatus Poseidoniales archaeon
GTAAGGTAGATACCGACATGGAGGTAGTTGTCGCAGAATCAATAGCAGAACATGCTCTTGGGTTCTTCGGGTTCTCAAACAGAATTATCGACAACGCTCTGGAGCCTACTGATAGGAACCTATTCTACCAACTCCAAGACTATGACTTATTGACCACAGAATCAGAAGAAACTACTTTGTGGGATGGCAGAGAGTGGAGAATTCACTATTGGAAATTTAAGGCAAATGCCGAAGAGTTTGCCAGAGCCGCAGCCGCGGCTGCCTTGTTGAATCAGAAGGAAAAGGACCCATATTCGGATGTTTACGATGACGTACCGGTCTCCCTGTGGAAAGAAAGATCAGGCGAGGATGATGATTATGAAGAGCCGTTGTTCTGAGAACTCCGTATCCCCTTTTACTAACTTTACAAATACTCAGAACAAGTGGGAGTGTTGTGAGCGAGTTCGAGACTAAACCAGTTCGTCGGCATGATATTGATTGGCTGAGAGTCATTCTTTTCGGACTTCTCATTCCCTTTCATGTTGCAATCGGTGTTTATTGGTCTACATATGGTACTGATATTAATCCAAATATTGGAGATATCTCAGATGAAGACAGGGAGGAATTTGCAAACAAGAATAACGATTACACTTCTGAATCAATAGATTTCACCAGCATGGTCCTGCACTGGATGCACCAATGGAGATTAGCGGCTCTATTCATGATTTCAGGCATGGGTACCGCATTTGCATTCAAACGGAGAACATGGAAGGTTTTCTTGAAGGAGAGGTGCGAACGTCTACTCATTCCGATGTTCTTTGGGGCATGGACTATGGGCTTTGCTGGCTCGGTAATTCTAGGGGATGAGACAACCACTCCCATTGGTCTAACCTTTGGATTTCTATCTGGAATAATATGGAGGAGCCTTTATTTTTGGGTACCAATTTTCGGAAAACTGATAGCCTTGGGCCATCTGTGGTTCCTGTGGAATTTATTCCAGTATTCATTATTACTCACACCAGTTTTCCATCTAGTCAGGAATAATCCAGAAGGTCGCCTTTCCAAGGTTCTCAGAGCACCGTTTAGGTTGCCAATGGGGACCGGAGTCTTCATCATTATTCCCTTACTGCTAAGCTCAAGCGAGATTCTCTTCAAACCATGGTTTCCTGGCTTTATCGGGGTGGGATACGAATGGTTCTGGTTTTTCGGCTTCTTTGCCTTTGGATACATTTGCATTACTTCCAAAGACGAATACTACCAATTCATTGATGTTCGAAGGAAAACAATCACAATTTTCACTCTAATGCTTACCGTCGCTTTTGTTTGGCTCAGACTGGAGCAACACGATACTGGAATACCATATGTCGAAGGAGGGTGGATTGGAACCGAGGGCTTCCACAATTCGAAGACAATTTTAGCTTGTTTAATCCATAGTTTCCATGCTTGGTTTTGGTGCTTGACCATTTTTTCATGGGGTTCTCTGGTCCTAAACAAGCCCAGTAAAAATCTATTTTACCTCAATCAAGGGGTTTATCCATTCTACATAGTTCACATGCCTCTTACCTTTGCCGGACTTAGGATAGTCTCAGATCTCGGACTCAGGGATTACTCAGCAGTAATTTTTGCCACTTTGTTTGTAATGCTGACCTGTTGGCCATTTTTCGAGATTGTAAAGAGATTCAAATCTACAAGATTCCTCTATGGAATCAAATAGGTCGTAAGTCCTGTAGGGGATATCTTGAACAATCCGAACTATTACCGTGTGGCAGGATGTATATTCGAGCTACGACTGACAAGTCCAGTAAAATTGGTGTTTCCATACTTTTGATTTCAATTCTCCTCCTAAGCAACCACTCATCTTTGGCATCAGGGCAAACATCTCCATCAACAAGCTGTGAAATTTTAGTTGACTGGGACTATCAAGTAAACTGGCTCGAGGAGCCTAATGATGACAACGAAATCTACAAATTAAACCACATCCACAGATACAAGGTTATTTTTGATCCGCCATTTGATCCAGGAGAGTCACCGTCATCAATCTCAGTGAGCTCCAGCCACACCAGACATTCGTCTGGAGCAACTATTCCGGCAAACGTCTCCTACATTAGTGCTGGAGGAGAGGTCGATATTGAATTGGATACTGAACCTGAGTTTCAAGACAAAATTTTAGTCAACTTTTCCAGCATGGAATCTGTATGCAGTAGATCTGTAACTGTAACTAACTGGAATCAACCTATTGATGATCATGAGATAACAAGAGAGACGGTATGGTCATTGGAGGGAGCCGAATCAGAGGAACAGAGCATCGAGTTTGAAGGAAGGGGGTGGCAGAAGAGAACTGGGCCGATGCTTGATTCCAATGAGCTTGGTAACGGATCCTTCAGGATGAATACCATGGATGGGACGAACGGAATCATTCTAGATCTGGATTTGGATAGGATATGGCTCAATGAGTCATACGATGGAAATAATCTGATTTATCAAGACTTTGAGATGCTAGGAAATGGATCTATGTATCTGACTGAGAGTGATTCAGAAGGATCCTTCGATGAAGGCTTTTCCGCTCAAATTTCTGTAACGAGGGCATTGGTGAACCGCTCCTGGAGCGAAGGGAGCCTCACAGAGAGAATCATCATAGAAGGAGGGGGCTGGCTTTCATTTAACGGAGGAGATAACGAAAGCTCAGAAGGTGGATTTGGGCAGATAGAGAATTTTTACTTCGAATCATACGACGAGGACGGTCAGAGACGTACTCAGAATTTCCACATAGATGCCAATGCGTCACTCAGGATATTTGGTGGATCAGACTACTTCTCTTTTGAGCTAGATGACCTCATTATAAGGGAAAGGTGGTCTGATGATACAAGAGAAGAGCAGTTTTTCAGGGCATATGGGGGAGGGGACTTTGGCTTCGAAATCAGGGACGAAGAATTCAATATAGACATCAACGGAACAATTCCACTTGTTCACATAGAATCAAACGGAGGAGAGACCGTTTCTGATACTATCATAGTTGATGGGACTTACGATGGGGATATCGAAGGTAGCTTTGGGTTAGTAAGACAAATAATTGACTCAGGAATACAGCAAAATTCCGAGGGAATACCGTATGAGGTGGACAAGATCCAGAATGAGTTCTGGTGGAATGTATCGGCGACTCCTTTCGGCCCGATATCTCAAGAATTTGGCGCAGAGCATAACCTGACATACGAGTTTGTTGTTCCACAACAAGACTGGCTCAATAGAACGGTACGGCTACAATACATAGAGGACAATGGGACAGTATCAGACGAATTTCCACCAGATTCACCTATTCTTGAACAGCCTTCAAGGCCTCAAGCAAGCCCCCTAATTTCCAATCACATTTCAAGAGAGAGTGGAGCTTCACCCAGCGTCGTCGTCCCAGGGGATGGATTCGTTTTATTCGCAAACCCCACTAATGTCCTAGAGGTCAGAATCCAATCAATCTCTGAAAAAGAAATGGATGGTCATTTAGTTGAAGTCGCTGAGTGGATCGGGCAAGTAGAATTTGGAGAAATCTCCGCCTCAGGATTCTTCGTCAATGAAGGCCCTCTATCCGGGCTTTTGTATGAGGCTAATAGGTGGATTTCACTCTCGGGCCAAGACGAAAACTCGTCTTCAGATGTGACATTTATGGAATATCAAAAAGTGGACAGGGTACTTTATCCAACTATAATCACACCGGATGAGAACAGTCTACCATCTTTAATCTCAATTTCGTTCAGAGAGGGCTCTTTGCACACTGAAGGAGGAGCTTCTCACATCGAGATAACAATAATGGACACCGATACAGATGTCGTCTCTGTTATTGCCGACCTGTCTTCAATAGGTCTTGGGCAGGTAGCACTCTCCGACAGTGGACTATCAGGGGACGATACGATAAGTGACGATATTTGGACCTCAAGGATTGTTCACAATGGCCTCGAGTTCGGTCAATTAGACGTACCTGTAATAATCAACGACTATTGGACCCAAGTCACGGAATACGGAGAGATTTCGGTGGAAAATCTTCCTCCGAGGGCGAGTTTAATTCTATTGACAGAACAATCCGCAGTTCGGGGACAGACATTGGGCATATCATTAGAGTCAGTTGATGGTCATGGCGTTGAATCGGTTTCAGTGGATCTCCTTAGCGTTGGAGGGGAAATGTATAATTTGAGTTTTTCAGAATCCACGGGGTTTTGGTCTGGTGAATTCACTGTACCCTACACAATCCCTCCCGGTGAGAGAACCATTCCTCTCCGTATGTCTGACTCAGAAGGAGCTGAAATCTTCTCGAGTAACATTGAGACTATGCCTATTTTGGAGATAGTTAATGAATACCCGGAAATACAATCTCTCGAGATTTGGAGAGAGGGAAACCCTCTGTCATATCAGAATGATCAGGGAGATTTCATACACCCGGTTATAGTTTCTAGTAACGGTGGACAGCTTTCTCATCACATGGAAGTTAAGGTCTCAGATCCCGATGGTGTTTCGTCAGTTCAGGCAATGATTGGAAGATTAGCAGATGTAGGGAAGTCAGAGCAATGGATTCTTCTCGTTGATGATGGTACATCTGGCGATAGGGTTGCAGGAGATGGAATATTCTCTCTGGACTTTGATGCCAGGTCAACAATACCCGAAGGAGATTTAACGATTAAAATCCGTGCTACGGATATTTTTGTCTCATCTACACCTCCCGGGAACCAAGGATACACATTATCCGTTCAACACTTAGATTGTTGCGAAGGAGATTCAACATGGCTATCACAGAATCTATCAACAATAATCATGGTTACATCATTTTCTATTCTACTTGTTGGGATGGCCACTGTGATTATGCAAATCAGAAAGTCAGACTTTGATTAATCATGGTACGAGTGCCGGGATTTGAACCCGGGTTCCGGCCTGTCTCTTATACACATCTCCGAGCCCACGAGACGCTACAACATCT